>JAUWYU010000122.1 GCA_030615655.1 Dehalococcoidia bacterium | reverse complement strand
GCCGCCATCGCTCGGTTGTTGCTCTCCAGGGCGAACTGGTCCTGCTCCTCCCGGGTGATGCCGTATTTCTCGGCGATATTCTCCGAGGTTACACCCATGTGGTAATCATAAAATACTTCCCAGAGACCGTCATGCACCATGCCGTCAACCATCTCGGCGTTGAACATCCTGGCCCCCCACCGCATCCTGGGGACATAGTAGGGGACGGCGCTCATGTTCTCCATACCCCCGGCAACGACAACCCCGGCATCACCGGCCTTTATCGACTGGGCGGCCAGGGCTACTGCTTTCATGCCGGAGGCACATACCTTGTTCACTGTATACGCATTTACTTCCTTGGGAACGCCTGCATAGATTGATGCCTGCCGGCCGGGATTCTGTCCCTGACCTCCCTGAATAACATTTCCCATGATAACTTCGTCAATGGCTGCTTCCTGCAGGGAATCATCCCAATCAGCATATTTCTTCTCCAGTTCGATGAGACCTTCGTCCTTAAGTGCATCAGGCGTGTAGCTGGTATCTCCCTTGGGTTTCAAGCCCGCCTTTTTAAGGGCCTCCTTGATGACGATGCTGCCCAGTTTTACCGCCGGGACATCCTGCAGCGCTCCACCGTAATTACCTATCGCTGTTCTAACACCACTGACAATCACAGCCTCACTCATTGTTTTCTCCTTTCGTTCTGTTTCCCGGTATAGAATATTAAGTGGGTATCTAAATGTACCCTCTTTTACCTCTCTAGAAAGTGAACAGGCTGGCACCGCCGCTTACCTCGATGGCCTCGCCGGTGATATAACTTGATTCCTCGGAAGCTAAGAAAACGACCACGTTGCTGAGTTCCTGCGGAGTACCTGTACGGCGCATGGCCATGCGCTTGACGATTCGTTCTTGGAATTCCGGGGCTACTTCGTGCCAGCTGCCGCCGTCGAAAACCCCGAGCACGATGGCGTTGCAGGTCACACCCTTGCGGGCTCCCTCCAGAGCCGCTGTCTTGGTAAGGCCGATGAGACCGGCCTTGGTCGTCGCGTAACTGCACTGGCCAGCGCCGCCCATAGTACCGGCAATAGAGGATATGTTGATGATTCGTCCCCATCCCCGCTCCAGCATGCCTGACATGCAGCTCTTGATGGTATTGAAAGGCCCGGTCAGATTGACGCTCAGGTCTCGGTCCCAGTCTGCCTTGCTCATCTTCGGTATCGTTACCGCCCGCACTATTCCGAAGGCGGCATTATTAACGAGGATATCAATAGGACCCAGTTCACTCTCCACTTTTTTTACACCGGCCTGAACTTCATCCAGATTTGCCAGGTCCATCTTAACTGCCAGGGCCTTCCTCCCTATGGCCTGAATTTCCCTGGCCACTTCCTCCGCCTTCTCCAGGTGGCTATAGCCAACAACCGCTAAGTTACAGCCCGCCTTGGCTAGGGACAGGCAATGCACCCTTCCCAGTCCGCCGGAACCGCCTGTAACCATAGCTACTTTACCTTCGATGCTCATAATAGCTCTCCTTTATCATTCCAAACTAACATAACAGAGACATGGATTGATACCCGCCCTAGACCATGATGGGATTAACTCACCGCCCTTACATATATTCGTAAAACCCCTTGCCTGTCTTCCGTCCGAGTCGGCCGTCCGCAACCATCTCTTTCAGCAAAGTCGGGGCAGCATATTGTGCTTCCCTGAACTCGTCATAGATACCATTGGCGATAAAAAGAAGCGTATCCAGTCCAACAAGGTCAGCCAGAGCCAGCGGTCCCATCGGGTAATTCAAACCCAGCGTCATACCGGTATCAATATCTTCTTTAGTGGCAATACCGGATTCAAGCATGCGGATAGCATTAAGGATCTGCGGCGCCATGAGACGGTTGACAATAAAGCCGGGTGAATCCTGAACGATGACAATCGTCTTGCCTAGGGACTGCCCGAACTTCTTAGCCGTGTCAAGGGTTTCCTCACTGGTTTTAGCGGTCCTGACTATTTCCAGGAGTTTCATAACCGGCACCGGATTGAAGAAGTGCATTCCAAGCACCTTTTCCGGCCGTTTGGTGGCTTTTGCCATGCCGGTGATGGAGAGGCAGGAGGTATTGGTAGCCAGAATGGTGTGTTCCCGGCAGACTTTATCCATCTCACCAAATATCTTCTTCTTCAAGTCAAGGTTCTCGACAGCCGCTTCTATTACTAGGTCGCAATCACCAAAATCAGTGATATCGGTCGTTCCTTTAATGCGGGTCATGGTGGTATCTTTATCCTGCTGTGTTATCTTTTCTTTCTGTACGCTCTTGGTCAGCGAGGCATCAATTGAGGCCAGCCCCCTCTGTAAAAGCTCATCATTAATTTCGGAGACCGCCACCGGGTAGCCGGATTGAGCGCATACCTGGGTGATGCCGCCGCCCATCTGCCCGCAGCCGACCACACCGACCTTCCTGATTTCCTTAAACGCAGCTACTTTCTCGTCCACTTGGATTTCACTTCTCGGGGTCTTATTTCAACAAGAAGAATGCCGATGTAAATTTTAGCAGAAGGCTCACCCGGACGTCAAAACCGGGATATGAAAAAATATTTAAAATTGTACCGTTATGATGTTGCATATATAACGGTGGTATGTTATAATCCCTGACGACAATTGAATAATTCTCCGAGCCTTTTCTCCTAAAGGCCTGTGCCTATGGAGACTGGCCGGTAGGGTGCCGCGGGAAACAGCGGCGCCTCCCGCGTTTGGAAAGGAGAGTCGTTCCGATTAAATCTATAAGTTACATCGCATATGCCAGGTTTAAGGCCTATCTTTTCTATCACAACTTTCTGCTAATCGCTCGTTCACCTCCAGTCAGTTACGGGCGCGATTCTGACATTATCAAGTAAGGGAGAAATTGTGTCTTTAAGACTGATAAATAAAAGTAAAATAGCAGGCGTTCTGCTGGTAATCGCCATACTGGCCGGATTAATCTCAGCCGTGGCAGGCTGTAGTGCTTCATCCAATTTGAGAATGGCCACCACCACCAGCCTTTATGATACCGGCCTCTGGGAATATCTGGAACCTATGTTCGAGGAGCAGTACGATGTCGAGCTGGATGTCATGTATGCCGGCACCGGCAAGGCTTTAGAGTATGGTCAGAGGGGTGATGTCCATATTATTACCGTTCATTCCAGGGCCCGCGAGGAAGCCTTTGTCGCTGATGGCTACGGCGTCGAGCGTGTCCCCTTTGCCTATAACTACTTCCTCATCGTGGGACCGGCGTCCGACCCGGCTGGCATCAAAGGCATGAGTCCCGAGGATGCCTTCAGGAAGCTCATGGATACCGGCAGCGGCAGTTTTGTCTCCCGGGGTGACGATTCCGGAACACACTCTAAAGAGAAGGCAATATGGAAAGGCGCCGGCTATGAATATGAGGCGGTACAGAGCGCTGGAACCTGGTACATAGAGGCTGGCAGCGGCATGGGACCGACGCTGATGATGGCCAGCGAGAAGCAGGCGTATACCCTTACCGACATGGGCACCTATCTCGCCTACAAAGGCAAGCTGGAGCTGGTGCCGATAGTGGACAAAGGTGATATACTGCTAAACGTCTACTCCGCCATTGCCGTAAATCCGGAACAGGCACCTGAGACGAATATTGAGATGGCGAACAACCTGATAAGCTTCCTTACTTCTCCGGAGATACAGGAGCTTATCGGTGATTATGGCGTCGAAGAGTATGGTATGCAGTTATTTACTCCCTCTTTGGGGAGAGGGGATTAAAAAATACAGGACGGAGCTTCAGTCAGTTGACCGAGATATGGCACGGCCTGACCAAGGCCGTTGAGCTGATTATAACCCTTGACCCGGAGGTCATGGAGATTGCCGGCAGGTCACTGCTGATTGCGGTGACTTCTACTTTGCTTGCCTCCATAATTTGCCTGCCGCTCGGCAGCCTTATCCACTTCAATCGCTTCCGTGGCAAGAGATTCGTTATAAGTCTGATTCAGACGTTCTACAGCATACCTACGGTCGCCATCGGCCTTTTTGTCTTTGTTTTCCTTTCGCGGGCGGGGCCTTTGGGCGGACTCAACCTCCTTTTTACCCCCACGGCCATGGTGCTGGGACAGATGATACTGATTACCCCGATACTGCTCGGGTTGACCATCTCTGCCCTCAGCGGCGTGGATAAGACAATTCTTGATACGGCTCGTTCCCTTGGGGCCAGCGGTTTTCAAATGACGGTCTTTGTCCTGAGGGAAGCGAGATTTGCTGTTACGGCAGCGGTCATCATGGGGTTTGGCCGGGCCATCTCTGAGGTTGGCATATCCCTTATGGTCGGTGGCAATATAAGAGGCTTCACTCGCGTCATCACCACGGCTATTTCACTGGAAACATCCAGGGGTGATATAGAACTGGCTATGGCACTGGGTATTATCCTCATCTTCATAGCTCTGGTTGTTAACGTAATTATGAACCGGATACAGCAGAGGTAATCATGTCATTGATAGAAACGAGAGATGTATGGCAGAGGCGGGAAGAGCGGGATATCCTGAAAAATATCAATGTGAGGGTCGACCGCGGTGAAGTCTTCGCGTTGATTGGTCCCACCGGCGCCGGCAAGACCACGCTCCTGCGCCTCATTGACCTGATTGATACACCCACGTCGGGGAGAATATTCTTCGACGGTGTGGACATGACTGCCTCCGAGAAGGTGAGACTGGAAACACGCCGCCGCATGGCCTTTGTGCTCCAGAAACCGGTAGTGTTTAATATGAGTGTTTATGATAATGTTGCCTATGGCCTGAGATGGCGTGGGGTGGGCGGTCGGCAGGTTCGTGAAAAGGTGAACGGCATCCTGGAGATAGTAGGACTCACCGAATATAGAAGCAGAAATGCTCGAACACTGTCTGGAGGTGAAGTACAGAGTGTGGCCATAGCCAGGGCGATAGCCACTGAACCGGAGGTATTATTACTTGATGAACCTACTGCCAATCTTGACCCGCTTTCGGCATCAAGGATTGAGGAATTGATAGCCGGCATAATTAAACGAGACGCTATAACCGTAATCATGGCGACTCACGATATGGTTCAGGGACAGCGTCTTGCTGACCGAATAAGCGTGCTCATGAACGGCGAAATTGTTCAAACCGGCGGTTCCAGGGATATATTCACTTCCCCGAGAAACCGGGAAGTAGCCGAATTCGTCGGCATGGAGAATATT
>JAUWYU010000027.1 GCA_030615655.1 Dehalococcoidia bacterium | reverse complement strand
AAATTTCTCGTTAATGCCGCGTTTACCTTCACGAACCCGATAAACCTGGCTTACTGACAGTTCCATAGCCCTGGCCAGGTCGGACAGGTTGTGGTATTTGCCATTGGCCATTTCGAAGACTCTTGTCTTTATTATCATGGTACTTTTGTAACTGTGACCAAAGTGCCAATTGACCGTATTATAATTAATTAGTGTCCAATTGTCAAGTAAGTAGGTGGGGGAGCACGGGCATTTGACAGCTCGCGGCTAAGCGCGTAAAATAGCTCAATTACATATAATTGTATATAATATAGTTAAGGCACAGTATTCTAAAAATATTCTAAAGAATCAAGTGAAGGGATATGCCCGATAATTGGCAGCCTAAACCAGGCGATAGGTTTTTCCGTCCCCGGAGAATCAAGCGATTTCGCCGGAAAAGAGTACTGGGAATTCGCGCCGTATTCAGCGCCGGAAGTGAGTATAAAGTTAAATCAGGAGAGGGAGGTCATTAGAGATGGGAGACGAAGAAACGCTGGAACAGCTAACACCGCTGCAAAAAGGAGACAAGGTACTTCGTATCCGCAGGCGGAGACCCCGCAGAAGGCTCCGCATCACTCCGGACGTCCCAGGAGTTTTTAGATTTCTCAGGCAGATGGTCACCGAAACGCCTTTAATACCATTAATCCTTGCTCTTATCGGCCTTTTGTTACTATTCTCCTGGGGTGTTTGTCTTGCCGAGCGGGGAGCAAATGGACAGATAAATTCCTATGGTTCTGCGTTATGGTGGAGCTTCACGGCTATGCAAACGCAGGGGGCTAATAGCCCGGGACCGATTACTGCCACAGGGATGTTGATTGGTTCAATTTGGTCAATTCTCGGTACGGTTGCCTTTTTTGGTGTGATAATCGGCACCCTTTATGCCTACTTCATGCTCCCTAAGCGGCGCCCTTCCCGGGAGATCATAAGTGCCCTACAATATAATCTGGAGCAACTAGAAAACTTGTCTGTCGATGAGTTAGAGTTGCTGAGAGACACTACGATACGGATTGTAAATGCTCAGATAGGAGAACTCAAACAAAAGTCTTCAGGCCAGTGAAGAGATACCAAATTATATCTACCGGTGAAGCTGGCGCGCTCCATCAACTGATATGTGGGGTGAACAGCAGGAATTAAGTTAAAAAACCTGCCAAAAAGGTATTGTAGATTTTTGGAAATAGGATTATAATACCTTCAGTCTTACAAGTTGGGCATATAAGGTAATGGAGTTTAAGCGGATTTTGGTGCCTGTAGTTGGCACCGAAGCAGATGAAGAAGCCATGAAACTGGCCTGCCGACTAGCCAAGAGAGATAAAGGTAAGGTCTGGGCGGTTTCTATTGTTGCTATAAAGCGCACCCTGCCGCTGGATGCCGAGATTGATTCCGAGATTCAAAATGCCGAGGATGTACTTGACCGTATGGAGAGGATTGCTGAAGAGGAAGACTACGAGGCAGAGACCGATGTCCTTCAAGCTCGAGAGGTAGGTCCGGCGATTATTGATGAAGCTGTGGAGAGAGGCGTCGACCTTATTTTGATGGGTATTAAGTATAAGAGGCGCTTCGGTCAGTTCAACCTGGGTAATGTTGTGCCTTATGTGTTGAAAAATGCGCCGTGTCCGGTTATACTTTACCAGCAGTAAAACAGGAAAAAATTAGGACTAGTTTTATTTTATGAAAGTAGTGATTATGGGATGCGGGCGGGTCGGTGCCAGGCTGGCCTCATTGCTGGATGAGGACGGGCACGAGGTTACCGTTCTGGACAATGATACTTATAGTTTCCGCAGATTGCCGTCTTCATTTGGCGGTACGGCTCTATTTGGCAATGGTATTAATGAGGAAGCGTTGAAAAAGGCAGGTATCGAGGAGGCGGATGTCTTTGTGGCGCTGACGCAGGGAGACAACCGCAATGTCATGTCGTGCCAGATTGCCAAGCATATCTTCAACGTACCCAGGGTGATGTGTCGCATATATGACCCGTTGCGTGAGGAGATGTATAGCGCTCTCGGTCTGGAGACAATAAGCCCGACCAAAGTATTCGCCCAGTTGCTCAGGGAGAAGCTGGAAGGCTGAGGTACAAGCATGTATATTATTATAGTTGGCGGCGGCCGCCTGGGTTATAACCTGCTCAAAGCGCTGCTTAATGAAGGGCACGAAGTATTGCTGCTGGAAAAAGATGCCCGAATATGCAGGACCATAATTGAGGAGATGGGCAGTGTCTGCTACCGTGGTGACGGCTGTGAAGCGGCTATCCTGGATGAAGTGGGCACCGGCCGGGCTGATATGATGGTGGCGGTGACCGGTGATGACGAGGATAACCTAGTTGCCTGCCAGGTTGCCAAGCATAAGCACAACGTCCCGCGTACCATAGCCCGTATCCGCAATCCGCAAAATGCCGCCCTCTTTAAGAAGCTGGGGATAGACGTTACCGTCAGCACTACTGATCTCATCCTTGAGACGATAGAGCGGGAGGTGCCGACACACCCGCTGACGCAACTGATGGCTCTTGACGAAAAGGGACTGGTAATTGTCGACGTAAAGATTTCTCCCGAATCAGCCACAGTAGGCAAAACCGTCAAGGATCTCTCTCTGCCCAAGGAAAGCAAGCTGGCCCTTGTTATTCCCAACCAGGGTAACGCCCATGTGCCCGCGGCCAATACCGTCCTTCGGGCAGGCGACCAGATAATCGCGGTGACCAGCCCTGAATCCAAAGAGGCACTACAAATCGCCCTGAGGGGTGTTTGAACGAGCTTAAGTAGTAGCGCCTTTCTTTCAGGCCTCGTTATTATTATCTCCATCAATTGTTTTATTTGACGGCAGGCCATTGTTTGGTATATTGTCAATTCTGGTTAGCCATATGGCGAACAAATTTTCGGCTGCTTATTATCAAGCAGTTATCATATCCGGTATCTAGCATGCAGGATATTTTATGGCGACAGGCAGGTTTATTAACGGCTGGACCCTGATTGCTGTCCTTCTGGTGGTAATTATTGCGGCTGGCGGTATAGTAATCTGGTCAGGATACGGCCGGAGCCAGCCTATAGAGATTTCCATAGGACCCAACCAGGAACTGCAGGGTGAAATATATATAGGCGGTGAGGTTGAAAATCCCGGTTTTTACCCCCTGGAGGCCGGGGACAGCATTGAAGACATGCTCCGGGTGGCTGGTGGCACTACCGACAGCGCTGACCTGCGCCAACTCGAGCTACTTGTTCCCGGGTTAGAAGAAGGGGAGCTGATACAGAAAGTCAATATCAATACCGCGGAAGCGTGGCTGCTGGAGGCGTTGACTGGAATCGGTGAGGTGAGGGCTCAGGCAATTATAGATTATCGGCAGCAAAACGGTCCGTTTCGTAATATTAATGAGCTGGTTAAAGTAGAAGACATCGGGAATGCTACCTATGAGAAGATTAAGCACCTAATTACCGTCGCTGACTGATATTCAGGATGGGGGCTTGTGTTACTTATCTTTCTTAGTTGTATCTGGGTAGCCGGAATTTTTCTGGGGTCAAAGCTAAACTTGCCCCCGGCATTCATCCTCATCGGACTTATCCCGCTTCCCCTGCTCTTTTTTACCCGTCAATACCGAAAGCCGATAATCCTGGCCAGTCTGGGGATTATTACTCTCCTGGCGTCGGCCGCATATTCCTTTTCCAGCCTGAATACCGTTGATGACAGCCGCCTCCATTTCTATAACGATAGCGGCGTTGTCGAGCTTAAAGGTACAGTGGCGGGAGACCCCGATGTCAGGGACAAGAACACCCGCCTGACTTTATCGGCGAGCGAAATCAGGCTGGACAGTGGGTGGCGGGGGGTTGAAGGGACGGTGCTGGTATTTGTGCCCAGATACCCTGCCTATAAGTATGGTGATGTGCTCAGGGTAACGGGAGAACTGGAGACGCCGCCTCAACTCGATGACTTCGATTACAGAGATTATCTGGCACACCAGGGCATCTATACCATCATGTTCTACCCCGGAATAGAGGTGCTGGATACGGGGCAGGGCTTCGGGCCGATGGCATGGGTCTACTCCATGAGGAGCCGCCTGGCAGAGAACCTGGCCGAGGTATTGCCCGAACCGCAGGCGTCACTGGCCCAGGGCGTCATTCTGGGTATACGGGGTAATATTCCCCAGGAACTGAGAAGCGACTTCACCCGCAGTGGTACGGCTCATCTCCTGGCTATATCCGGTCTTCATCTCGGCATCATGGCCGGCGTCCTGCTCAGCGCAGGGTTGTGGGTCTTCGGGCGGCGGTATTACCTCTATGTCTGGCTGGCGCTGGGCGTCATCTGGCTCTATGTTTTAATTACCGGTATGCACCTGCCGGTGGTACGGAGCGCCATCATGGCCAGCCTGTTTCTGCTGGCCGAGCTTCTGGGCAGGCAGCGCAGCGCCATTGTGGCGCTGACCTTCGCAGCGGCGGTAATGGTGGGCGTCAGCCCCTACATCCTGGGTAGCGTGTCCTTCCAGTTAAGCTTTCTGGCCATGGCCGGCCTGGTCTACCTTTTCCCTATTTTCCGGAACCTGGGCAGGAGGGCGACCGCAGCGATACTAGGTGAGGATGGGACTGCCGCCTCAATAGCCAATGTTTCCGTCGATACCATGAGCGCTACCCTGGGGGCTGTCGTGGCTGTCTGGCCGGTGGTCGCCTATTATTTCGGCATTGTTTCCCTGGTGGGACCTTTAGCCACGTTTCTGGCGCTGCCGGCACTACCCGCCGTAATTGTCATCGGCGCGGTAACGGCGGTCCTGGGACTTGCGGTAATGGCCATCGCCCAGGTGGTGGGCTGGCTGGCCTGGCTTTTCCTGTCATACATGATACTGGTGGTCAGCGGTCTGTCCGCGCCCTCTATATCGTCCATGGAGGTCGGCTCAATTAATCCTGCCTTCGTGTGGGGCTACTATCTGGTCCTGGCGGCGGCTCTCTGGCTCAACAGCAATCGGAAGAGGTTGCGGAATCCAGTGCCGGGAGCTGTCGCCCGTATCAGGTCAGGGATAAACGTATCCTTTAAGCTTTCCCGGACCGGGAAGTGGATTATTTTACCCCTGCTGGTAGCGGCTGTGCTGGTTTCTTGCGCAGCGTTGACCATGCCCGACGATGAAATCAGTGTCAGCTTCCTTGATGTCGACCAGGGTGACGCCGTCCTCATACAGAAAGGGAGCCGGCAGGTCCTGGTTGACGGCGGTCCCAGTCCCCAAAAGATAGCCGAGGAGCTCGGCGAGCAGATGCCCTTCTGGGACAGGCACATCGATTTGGTGATATTGACCCATCCCGATAACGACCACCTCGCCGGGCTGGTGGAAGTGCTGCGGCGCTATCAGGTAGGGCAGGTGCTCTACCCGGAGTTAGAATACGAGTCGCCGCTCTATGATGAGTGGCTGAGACTTATTGAAGAGAGGGGTATAAAGAGCACCGTTGTCCGTGCCGGCCAGCAGATTGACCTGGGGGATGGCGTCGTGATTACGGTACATAGCCCGTCGGTGGCTCTCCTGACCGATACGGAGTCGGACCTGGACAATAACGGCGTGGTGCTGCGCCTGAGCACCGGCGATGTCAGCTTTCTGCTGACCGGCGATATCATGAGGGAGGCCGAGTGGGAGCTTACCAGGAGGGCGGCTGACCTTACCAGCACCGTTCTCAAGGTGGCCCATCACGGCTCGGACACCTCAACTACCGTGGAGTTCCTAGCGGTGGTAAATCCCCAGGTGGCCGTTATATCCTGCGGCGCCGATAATAAATTCGGGCACCCGGATGATGATGTCTTGAGTAGACTGGAAGAAATAGTCGGGCCGGATAATATATATTGTACTGCCGAACACGGCACCATAGAGTTCATCACGGACGGGGAGAGGTTGTGGGTGGAGGTGAGGAGGTGATAACTGATTCAAGCGCTATAACGTCAGGGCAATGAAGTAGGTGCTCAGGATTCTTCAGTCGGCATCTTCCTCACCAGAACGCATATATTCCTTGAGAACGTCTTCAGCGGGAAGCGGTACTTGCTTTCCGGTGATGAACTGACCACCTCGAAGCCGGCCTTCCTGACCAGCTTTTCCAGTTCATAGTAGGAGAACAGGTAGTAGTAGCGGTAAAGGGTCTTATCCCGGCTCCGCCAGGGCACCAGTATATTCTTGGTCTTGAGCCAGAACCTGGGCTGCCAGCGGTTCCAGACCGTGATAAAGGCTTCACCATCGGGCTTGAGCACCCGCCACAGTTCCCGCAATGCCCGCAGTCTCTCTTCCTTCTCCTGTAAGTGGTGGTAGGTAGCGACGGCTATCGCTCGGTCGAAGGCATCATCGGCGAAGGGAAGGTTTCGGACGTCAGCTTCTGCCAGTTTGACGTTGAATTTATATTTCCTGGAGTACTTTTGAGCGAGTTGCAGCATATTGCCGGAGAAGTCCACGCCATAGAGTTCAAAGCTTTTCCTGAACGGCAGGAAGTCAGGACCGTGAGCACAGCCTACATTGAGCAATTTGCCCTGCTGCCAGCGCCGCGCCAGCGCTTCCAGCTCGGTGCGGAATATAGACCGGTGCCTGAAGTTATACCACCCCGAGGCTATCTGATTGAATATTTCTCTGGTCACCCTATCCCCTTAATCCCCTTCCCCTCAAGGGGAAGGGGATAGTTTTTCAGGAGGGGCTTCGCCCCTCTTGAACTCCCGTTACAACGTGCTTTGATTGTTGACATAAGCTGAAATCTGCTAAACTTAAAACGACTACTCTAATAGTAAGGGTAAGATGAGGAAATTTGCAAGAACCATATCCGGAGTTACCCCGCTGGCGGTTATGACCAAGCCCATGAACTGCCCCGGGCAGTGCCTGTACTGTCCGACTTACCCCGATGCGCCGCAGAGCTATACCCCGGAGTCACCGGCGGTGCTCCGTGCCAAAACATGCGATTATGACGCCAGGCAGCAGGTGGCCTTGAGGTTGAGGATATTCACCGAGATGGGACACCCTACTGATAAGATTGAGCTGATAATCATGGGCGGCACTTTTCTGGCTCATCCCGTCGATTATCAATACGGGTTTATCAAAGATTGCTACGACGGCCTCAACGACGTGGTGTCGGCAACGCTGGAAGAAGCCAAGCGACTTAACGAAACGGCCGGGCACCGCTGCACCGGATTGTGTATTGAGACCAGGCCGGACTGGTGCCGGCAGGAGGAGATAGACCGGATGCTGGAGTTCGGCACCACACGGGTAGAGCTCGGGGTGCAAACCTTGAGTGACGATGTCTACCGGCTGGTGAGGAGGGGACACCGGGTGGAGGACGTGGTTCAGGCCACCACTTTACTCAGGGAGCATGGCTTCAAGGTTTATTACCACTGGATGCCGGGACTACCCGGCTCTACCCCGGAGATGGATTTAGAGTTGTCCAGGATGCTCTGGAATAATGACAGCTTTAAACCTGACGGTCTGAAGCTGTATCCGACCATGGTTGTAGAGGGAACCGAGCTGGAGAAGTGGTATCAGGAAGGACGCTACCAGCCTTACGATGATGAAACGATGGTCAACCTGACAATCGGGATTAAGTCAATCGTGCCCAAGTATGTCAGGATTTCAAGGGTTCTGCGTGATATTCCGTCCAAATATATCGTTGCCGGTCTTAAGGACTCACTCCGGGATATCGTCAGGGAGAGAATGAGGCGGGACGCTATTGAGTGCCGGTGCATCCGATGCCGGGAGTACGGCCACCGGGCGCAGGCCGGCCGTGAGATAGGCGAACCTCAGATGGTCAGAATGGATTATGACGCCTCGGGCGGTAAGGAAATTTTCCTGTCCTTTGAGGATGAGCAAGAGACGCTGTTCGGTCTGCTGCGGATGCGAGTGCAGTCCAAACCCGTACCCGTACTGGAGAAGAGGTCAAACGGCAACCTGGCATTAATCAGGGAGCTGCATGTTTTCGGCCCGGAGGTCCCCATCACCGAACGGAGAGAAGAGGCTGCCCAGCATAAGGGACTGGGTAAAGCATTGCTCAGGGAAGCGGAGAGGGTTGCCCGTGACGAGTTTCAGGCGGGTCAGGTCGTCGTCCTGAGCGGAACCGGTGCCAGGGAATACTACCGCGCCGAGTTTGGCTATAGCTCGCAGGGGGATTATATGGTTAAGACCCTGAGGCCCAAATTTAATAATCGGTAGGGTCAAAATCTTCGGTTTCGTTCCCTTCCTAGAGCTTATTCCTCCTCTTCCTCCGTTTCCTCTTCCTCTACTTCTGTTTCCTCTTCGTCCTCCTCACCCTCTTCTTCTACTTCTACCTCTATTTCTTCTACTTCTACCTCACCCTCTTGCTCTACTTCTCCCTCCTCCTCTTCTTCATACTCTATTGAAAGTTCCTCGCCGGTCGCTTGTGGGCTTGAGTGTGCTACTTTCACATGAAGCACAGGTTTGAATAGAAACTTGCCTGCGCCCGTCATTATAAGGGATTTAGTCAAATCAAAATCCAGGGTCAGGATAGTCTTTACACCACGTTCAACATTGAATGGTCCGACGATTCTGAGCTTGCCACTGGGGACTTCCGCTGTATATTCTACGTTAGCGGTTGTGTTCCCGCTTACTGAGGTCACATCCATGCGTATTCCGGTGAAGTTTGCCGTCGCTATGCTAACTTCTCCCAGAATCTGCTCTCCTCCTGTTTCAGCAAGTTCCACCAGGTCGAAGGTTACTGGACCGGGAATTATCGTTACCCATCCGCCTCCCACTTTATGAATCGATATATTCTCTGCGGTGACAATAGCACTAATTACGCCTGCTACTCCCGGGTCGGTAACACGAATTTCAATAGTGCCTAATTCCACCGTAGGTGTAGGGGTGGGGGTAATCTTCTCCGGAGCAGGTCCACATGCGGCAATAAGTACCAGGAGTAAGACCATCACCAGTGTTGCTACATTTCTGCTTACTCTTTTTATTCTCATGACTGACCTCCCGCTTAAAACAGGTACTTACCTTATTATATAACGCAGGATGCGTTTAATAGTTGGCAGTGTAGTGAGAAAAAAGTCCCTGGTAAAAAGGTAAGCAGATTGCTTATAGACTAGTCCCTGCCTAGCTGTCGCAACCTGGCATCGCTAATGCCGAAGTGATGAGCTATTTCATGCTGGACGACACGCTGTATCTCGGCGATAATCTGCGTATCATTTTTACATATAGCCTCAACGGGCTTCTGGAAAACGGTTACCTTATCCGGTATTACCAATCCGTAGTGGCGGCTTCGCCTGGTCAGAGGTATGCCTTCATACAGGCCAAGCAGGGTTTCACCCCGCTTTCTCCTCACTGACTTTAGTTGTTCGGGTGTCGGCTGGTCGGCTACCACCACGTCAATGTTTTCCAGTCTTTCGTGGAACTCATCAGGCAGGCTGTCTAGGGCTTTGGCCACGAGCCACTCAAACTTCTGGTTGTCCATGGCTCCTATCTTTCCGGAGTGATCAGATAATATTCAGTATTATAGCATAGGTGCTGGCGCTGGCAAGAATGATCAGGCTGCTGATTATTTTACAAAGGACATGTTCGGCTTCGGGCGAGATAATAAAGCGAACATAGTGGGTAACGCCGGCAAACAACCCCGCCGTAATCGCCATGGTTATCCCCAGTAAAACAGGCAGGCTTTTAATCTTCTGCGGGTTAAAGACGAGGTGGGCAAGAAAGACGCCTGTTCCCAGAAGAGCCAAAATAAGCGGTATGAAAATGAGCATGGTCCCGGGTGTAGGGATGACAACTATCTGCCAGATAGCACGGATAACTACAGCAATGACGGCTAAAGTGAGGGTTACAATGAACCATATTTTGAGGCGTGGATAATTCATGATGCCGGCTTCCTCCAGGTAAAGTGGTTGTCTAATTATCGTCCAGTTGAGCGAGGTCGAATTTCATGCCGTCCCGGGCGGCGATTACTCTGACTCCGGTCTGTTGAGATAGCTCCTCGGCTATTTGCCATGGTTTTGCCTGCCATACATGCATACCAAAATGGGTTAAAATGGCTACCCTGGGTTTTATCTCCTTTATGATAGACCCGGCATCCGGTATCGACAGGTGGTCGATAGGCGGTCTTGGCTCCGTAAGCACCGTGTTTAGAATCAGTAGCTCACTGTTATAGCTCCGGTGCAGGCTGTCGAAATAGCGTGTATCGGCAATATAGGCGAAAGTATGCCCGGATGATTGGAAAACCATGCCATAGGTCTCCACCGGGTGTATGTGCCTGACCGGGGTCGTGAAGGAAACATTTTCTATTGTGTATGACTTTCCTTCCTCTAAGATGGTGACGCCTTCCATGTAACTTCTCAGATATGAGAAGATAACCGGTTCGGTACCCAGGGCATCGGCGGGAGTGTATAACCGGCCGTGCCGGTTGAAACCGCCATTGGTCATGGCTTCAACCATAACGTTGACATCGGCCGAGTGGTCCAGGTGGCGGTGGGACAGGATGATGGCGCTCAGCTTCTCCGCTTTAAACTTTCTCCTGGTGGATTGAACAATGCTACCCGGACCGGGGTCAATAAGTATTTCGGTACCGGCCAGGTTCAGCCATAAGCCGCCCGAGGCCGCTAACTGTCGGCTTACCATAAACCGGGCGCCAGCCGTTCCCAGGAAGGTTATCGTATTTTCTGAAGTCTTGTGATTACTCATCCGGATGTAACTATATCTATAATAGAAGATAGCGTATTATTTTACAATTGGTTTCGCCGGACTACTGCCGTCTTTGACAAATTTTACCTGTTGTAGATATACTTTTAATACAGGTACGGCATAAAGGGAGGGAGAGTAAAATGGAAAAACAATTGTCAACCCACCATGGAGGGCACCTGGAGGCCTTACTTAATGGTTGCCCTGATGCTATTCTGGCTATTAACGCCGAAGGGATAATTAAATTCGCCAATAAAGAAGCCTGCAAGCTTACGGAGCGCGAGATGAACGAGCTTATTGGCGAGAGCATCGTTGAAGTCTACGAGACCCTGGAGGCCGCCAAGGAGACAAACCGCAGGCTGTACGAGGGTGGAGGGACGGTTCATGACCATGAATCTAAAATCAAGACGAAGTCAGGCAAGCGAGTTCTGGTGCGTATTTCGGCGTCCCATCTTAAGGATAGCGCTGGTAAGTATATAGGTGGTGTCGGTTACTTTGCCAGATATCGGCCCTGGGGTGGGGCAGAGGCGGAAGTCAAGGCTCGTGTTGATGAGCTGGAAGCCAAGCTTGACAAATGGAAGGCTCAGGCAGCTCCGGTATTTGAACTTTATCCCGGGCTGTCGGTTATGGCAGTCGTCGGACATCTTGATGTTGACCGTTTTGAGGATATTACCAAAAATTTGCTTGACCATGTCGGGGGTATCAAGACCCGGGTTATCCTGCTGGACCTGTCCCCAGCCGTGGTGGATGATAATGAGGTCGCCAGTGAGTTGACCAAGACGATACGTACGGTCCGTTTGCTGGGGGCAAGCTGTGTTATTGCCGGTATGCAGACAGGTCTGGCCCGGGCCATGGAACCGCTGATGGCGGACCTTAGCTCGGTGAAGTCTTTTAGCTGCATGGAGCTTGCCCTGGAAGAAGCGTTAAAAATGATCGGTTATGAAATCCACAAGAAGGCCTAGACCCAGGAGGAACTAATCTTGGACAAAGTTTACCCCGGTGTAGATGAGGCCGTAGCCGATATTCCCGACGGAGCTTCCATTGCTATATCAGGTTTCTTTACGGCTGGGACACCTATTCCCCTTATCCAGGCTCTGGCCAGGCAGGGGGCTAAAGACCTGACCGTAATCTGTATGCAGATGGGACCGGGGAATGAGGATATTAACCAGCTGGTTATCAATAAACAGGTAAAGAGGGCCATTTGCAACTATCCCTTCTACCGTTCGGCGAGTCGGGGAGCCGATTCTCCAACCGAGCAGGCAGCCCGCGCCGGTAAGCTTGAGATGGTAGTGTATCCAATGGGTACATTTATTGAGAAATTGAGGGCGGCCGGGGCCGGTATTGCCGCCTTTTATACTCCCATCGGTGTGGGGACTGTTGTTGAGACGGGGAAGGAAAAGAGAGTCTTTGGCGACCGGGAGTATCTCCTGGAGCTGGCTCTCCAGCCTGATTATGCCTTTGTGTATGCCTATAAGGGTGACCGTATGGGCAATCTCGTCTGCCATATGACGGCACGGAACTATAATCCTGAGATGGCGGCATCAGCCAAAATTGCCATTGCTGCCGTGGAGAGTCTGGTGGAACCCGGCGAGATTAATGGGGATATGGTGCATGTACCGGGTGTCTATGTCCAGAGAGTAGTAAAGGTGGACAGGCCCGATTACTTCCCGACTATTGACTGATATCTGTAGAGGAGAACCAATACATTGAATACGGCCAAAAAATTTAAGGGACTATCCAGGGAGTTGATGGCGCTGCGGGTGGCTAATGAACTGGAAGACGGAACATGTGTTAATCTGGGCATCGGCATACCTACCCTGGTCTCCGACTGGATTGAGGGCCGGGACATCATATTGCAGGCGGAGATCGGCATGCTCAATACCGGTCCACTGGCGGCACAGGGGGAGGTTGAGCAGGACCTCATCAATGCCAGCTGCCAGCCGGTAACCGAGCTGCCGGGAAGCTGCTATTTCTCCGAATGCGAGTCATTCGCCATGATTCGGGGCGGCTACATGGATACGGCTGTTCTGGGTGCTCTGCAGGTCTCGGAGAACGGTGACCTGGCGGGGTGGCAGAACCCGAGTCGGGGGTTACCGGATAATATCGGCAACATAGGCGGCTCCATGGACCTGGCGGTCGGCGCCAAGAAAGTCATTGTCGCCATGATACACGTAACCAATGACGGCGAGTACAAGATTGTGAAAGAATGCACCTATCCCCTTACAGCCAGGGGGGTGGTAAAGCTCATCGTCACCGACCTGGCCGTTATTGAGGTGACTCCGGAGGGACTGGTGCTGCAAGAGGTAGCGGCCGGCCTGACTGCCAAGGACATTCAGTCGGTAACCGAGCCCAAGCTAATCGTCAGCCCGGACCTGATGGAGATTCAGTTTTAGAATACTCTGTTAAGTCTGCCCCCAGGTCTCTGAGTAAAATATAGGAGGTGATAACGTATGCCGTTCAAGGTTAGAGCC
>JAUWYU010000065.1 GCA_030615655.1 Dehalococcoidia bacterium | reverse complement strand
ATGATAGTCATGACGGTTGGCTGCCATGTGGGTCGTTAACTGGTTTATCCGTTCGGTAAGCAGGGCTACCTGCACCTCGGTCAAGCCGGTATCGCCCTCACGAGCCTGATATTTACCGATAATTTCCGCCTTTTTCTCTTTGTCCAATGTTTTCCTCTTCCACTATATATTATTAGTTTTCAAGGCAAATTATAGCACAGTGGGGGGCAGAAGTAAATTTGAGGTGGGGAGATGGTTCGGCTATTTATTAATTGAGGACAAATCTGCCAGGAAGGCATTGATTTCTCGCTGGGAATGCAACTCGATGACTCTGGCATGATGTGGAATCTCTTCAAGAGATTGACCTACGCGTTTATAACGGCGCCAGTTCATGATGATATAAAAAAGCAACGATTCCCGGCTCAGGAAAGAATTGCGAAAGGTCTCGTAGCTATGGCCCCACAAAGGTGTGCGTCTCAGAATATGACCGACGGTCCTTTTCAGGGCACGCCAATAAACAGTCCTGAACGGCAGCTGCAGCCAGACGACGGTATCGACCTGCGGCAGAATGAGGTCGCGTACATTGCTATAGTTACCGTCAAAGACCCAGCCATCGACGTGTCTATTTAAAAGAGCTGAAACATCGGCGCGAAATTCTTCCGTGGGCTTTTCAACCCAGTCAGGTTGCCAGAAGACGGCGTCAAGCTCAACGTGAGGTACACCGATATGCTGCGCAATATGGTCTGCCACGGTAGTCTTCCCGGAGCACGCCGGGCCGTAAACCACGATGCGACGTCCAAGCATAATCATCAAGTATAGCTCATCGTACCAAGCCGATTCAAGGTTGATAATCCATTATAAGTTTGAACGCACCCACACACTGGCCTATAATGTTAACGGTGGACCTTGTCCCAAAACGATATGAGCAGGTAAGGCGTCACCCGCAAAAATATGCACGAATACAGCATAACCGAGAGCATGTTATCCATGGCTCTGGAGAAGGCTAATGAAGCGAACGCCAGCAGGATTACCCGAATAAATCTGGTTACAGGTGAACTATCCGGCGTCGTTAGCGAGTGTGTCCAGTTTTATTTCGAACACATCAGCAAGGACACCATCGCCAGTGGCGCCGAGCTTTCTTTCGAAATGAAGCCGACCAGAGTGCGCTGCCGCCGCTGCGAGGCCGTCTTCTCCCCTAATAACCATGACTGGTCGTGCCCCGACTGCCACGAGGCGGGAATCGAGATAGTGTCAGGTCGGGAATGCTATATGGAAAGTATCGAGGTGGAGTAAATGACAGTAAAAGTGATAACCGTAGGCGAGGATATCCTCGGTGCCAACGAGGAAAAAGCCAAGGCCAATAAAAGCCGACTGGACAAGCACGAGGTCCTGACGGTTAATATGATGTCGTCCCCGGGAGCCGGCAAAACCAGCCTTATTATGAGCACCATCCACCGAATGAAGGAAAAGGTCAGGATTGCCGTAATCGAGGGTGATGTTGCCTCCAGTGTTGACGCCGATAAGGTCAGTGAGCAGGGAATACCCGTAGTCCAGATAAACACCGCCGGCGGCTGCCACCTGGACGCCAACATGGTCGAGAGCGCCCTGAACAGTCTGCCCCTTGAAGATACCGATTTACTGCTCATTGAGAATGTCGGCAATCTCATCTGCCCGAACGCATTTGTCCTGGGCGAAGACAGGCGAGTTATGATTTCCAGCCTGCCGGAGGGTGACGATAAGCCGCTCAAATATCCGGCGATGTTCGCCGATACCGACGTTGTGCTGCTCAATAAAATCGACCTTCAGCCGCACCTCGACTTTAATACCGATGCCTTTAAGAAAATGGTCACCGGGCTGAATTCCGATGTCATTATATTCCCCGTCTCCTGCAAGACCGGCGAGGGGCTGGAAGCGTGGTTTTCCTGGCTGGAATCCGCGGTAAAAGGCAAGAAAGACCGATAAGTATCATGGCCAGAAACCGGAATCAACGAGGAGGAAAGTTAATGAGTAAAACAAAGATTGACCTTATGCCCCTGCTTTTTCCCCACCCAACCGTTCTGGTTGGAGCTGATGTTAATGGCAAGTCCGATTTCGTTACGGTTGCCTGGATTACGATAGCCTGCGGCACCCCACCGTGGGTAGCCATCGCTCTAAATCGCGTCCGGCACTCCCTGAAGGGTGTCAGGGAAAACATGACCTTCTCGGTCAATATCCCTAACACCGCCATGGTGAAAGAAACGGACTATTGCGGTATCGCTACAGGCGCCAAAACCGATAAAGCCAAGGACTGTAATTTCAAGGTATTTTACGGTGAAGTCGCCGGCGCGCCGTTCATCGAGCAATGCCCGGTAAACATAGGCTGTACCGCCGAGCATATCCTGAAGCTGGGCAGTCATTACCTGATTGCCGGCCCCATCAAGGAAATACTGGTCTCCGACGATTGCATGGCCGACGGCAAGCCGGATGTGAGTAAAATCGACCCCATTGTGTACATGACGTACCCGGCCGGGAATTATAATGCCGTCGGCGAATTTCTGGGCCAAGCTTTCCGCATCGGCAAGGAGATTAAGGATGTCAAGAACGACTGGGAGAGACAACTGGCGAAGTAAGAGGTAAAAAGTTATGTGTCTGCCGGGAAACGAGCCGGCGGAAATAGTTATCATCGGTATTGAACCAAAAGAAATAGACTGGGGAACGGAGCTGTCCGCCGAGCTACAGCAAAAAGTGCCGGAAATAGTCAAAGCAGTCTTGAAGGAAATAGGCCTAGACTGTCAGGTAGACAAGGAGGTCATATGCTTAGTATAATTATTACGTGGGCTAATATACAGGCAGGAGGTATGTCTGATGTTCGGGAAATTTGGAATCTGGGAGATTGTCCTCATCCTGGTGATTATACTTATCATTTTCGGTGTGGGCAAACTGCCGCAGGTCGGCAATGCTATCGGCAAGGGGCTGCGATCCTTTAAAAGGGGGCAGGCCGGTGAAGAGGAGGAGGAGGAGGAAGCCCCCGCCAAGCCCAAGAGGGCTACCCGCAAGAAAACCATTAAGAGCTGAGGTCAGGGCTATTCATCAACCCCGGAGTAAAATGAGGGTTTTCTCAGCCTCAAGCTAGAGGCAAGAGATATGAATGATAAAGGTGAGGGATGGGATTTCAAGGCATAGGTACATGGGAAATACTGCTAATTCTCATTGTAGTGTTAATAGTACTGGGGCCACGCAGGCTACCGGAAATTGGGAGAACACTGGGCAGGGCAATACGCGCCATAAAGAAGGCGAGTACCGACCTCACGACAACCATTACCAGAGAAGTGGAAGAAACCAAGAACGAACCGCCGTCACAGTCAAAAGAAACAAAAACCAAGGAAGCGCCATCAGCCATAAATAAGGCCAGCGCACCAGGCCAAGATGACCAGTCCACGAAACCGGAGGGGCATCAGCAGAGAAATGAGTGATGGCGAACCAAAACTCACTGTACTCGGTCATATTCATGAACTACGCAGACGTCTCATTATAAGTGTCATTCCCGTAGCTATCGGCGTTATTATCTGTTTTATTTTCTACAATCCGATATTTGACATCCTGAAATATCCGGCTGCCGGCATAACGTTTTCCGCCATCGAGATGACGGAGAATATCAGCTCTATCATGCTGGTCAGCTTCGCTGGCGGCATTATACTGGCTATGCCCATGCTCGCCTACCAGGGAATCATGTTCGTGGCGCCGGCGCTGACACGCCAGGAGAAGAAGTGGGTATATATCATCATACCCTGGATATTTCTCATGTTCCTCGCTGGCGTTGCCTTCGGTTATTTCATGCTGGCGCCCTGGACCATCTGGTTCCTGAGTAATTTCGGCAGTAATATTGCCGAGATGTTTCCCAGAATCAGCAACTACATCGGGCTCCTTACCAAGCTGCTACTGCTGACAGGTTTTGTCTTTGAGATGCCGGTTATTTCGACCTTCCTGGCCCGCATCGGGCTGCTCAAGCCGGAGTGGCTCTCCAGAAAGCGGGCGATAGCTGTTATTCTCGCCTTTGTTGTCGCCGCGGTGATTACACCGCCCGACCCGATTACACAGTTGCTGCTGGCGATACCACTGATTCTTCTTTACGAGATGAGCATCCTGCTGGCGAAGCTGGTATACCGCCAGAGAGCCGAGAAAGTGGAAGAAACGCCGGAAGAATGAAACCGACCGGCAAGCCTTGATACCGAATAGTTTATTAATATATACTTATCCAGATTGGGGGGAGCGGATGAGTTCCGGTGGGCTTCGCGGACTTCAACTCCGTTGGGGGGCATTTATGATGTCTTCGGTGGGTTCGACTCCCATGCGCTCCCGCCAGTTCTAAACACACGCTAGATTCACACCTATCCCCGGCTATATTCTTCAATAACGGCGTACCGGTTATTTTGGTGCTTACCCCCAACTGAAATGAGTGTATATACACACGACCGCGTGCCTTGACAGTATTATGATTAACTCGCGGAGGTGCGCGCCATGAGCGTTTCACTGAAAACCGAACGGGAATCAGCCCTGGGACCGTGGGTAAGGAACCTGCGTATTTACCTGGAGCTGACACAAAAGGAAATTGCCGGCCTGGCGAGAGTCACCCCGGAAGAGGTCAGCTTACTTGAAAGCAATAAACCATTGTCGCGGGATACAAAGAGCCGAATTTTGAAAGAACTATGCAATAAAAGGGTCCGTAACTGGGAGATACTTTCAAACTGCTGATAAGAGAAGATGACATGGTAGAGATTAATCCCATCGGGGGCAGCGGCGGCACACTACGTAAAGACCCTACAGATGGCGTTGAGAAGGTTATTGCCGTACTCATCAGCGCGGGTCTACTGCTTGATTTTGTACAATTTATAGTGCGCCAGAACGGCATTCCTCAGTCGCTCGTCCAACACGGCGGCGATGGCGGGCATTTTACGCCGTTTGTGCTGGCCGACGACGAATACCTTACGGGTATCACGGGAAGATACGGGTTATACATTGATTCGATTACGCTGCACACCAACACGAGGATATCCCCACGATTCGGGGGGCGCGGGGGTGAGAGGGAATATGAGATCCATGCCAACGCCGGTGAGCAAATTGTCGGGTTGTGGTGTCGTTCGGACAGGTACATTGATGCCATAGGCGCTATTACGGCACGTGTACCGTACCGGCACGTTACCTGAACTCCGGGTACCTTTTCACCCTTCCTTACCAAAGTACGAAGCAGGCAATTACTATATAGCTATATTAAGCTTGATGTAAAAGGCTTACAATATATACAGGCCTAATTATGATTTTTTACATGTCCTGTAGCAGAAACCAGAGGATTGGTTGAAATGGCCAAATCACGTACCGATACGCAACCAAAGAGCGATGAATTCTCCAAAATTTTTGACGTATACCACGCCAAAATAGATGAGATTACCCGGAGAACGAAAAGGAGTCTCCAATATGTTGACGCGCCGCCCGATAATACCGTTGACAACGACGATGAGCCACCGGAAGAAATTATTAACGAAGGTCAGCCGGAAGCAACTTATTGTCCTGTCGAGGTAGAGCGGCAGCCTGATAAGGAAGTGGCCAATATTGTTAAAGAGGCCAAGCAGAAAGCGAAGCAGATAATTCACGAAGCGGAAGAGAGAATTAAGAAAGAAGCTAAAAAGAAGACTCAATCAAAGGTAGATCAAATCATCGGCAAAGCCAGAAAAGAGTCTGAAGATATCATCGCACGAGCCCGGCAGGCAGCTGAAAAGGAAGGAAACGAGATAGTTGCCGCGTCAAAACATGAAGCCAAGCAGCTTATCAAGTACATCTCCGAGAAATACCGGGAGGAAACCCAGGCACAATCATCCCAGGTTATCGCCGAAGCACGGAAAAAAGCGGAAGAAATGCTCGCTGGCGTGATTGCGAGCAGTACACAAATCAATCAACTGGTCTCGGAAATCGTACATAGAGCGAATAATACGGTACATGAGCTAGAGAATAGACTGCAGATAGAAATCAGTGAGTTAGCCAGAGCTATTACGGAGGCCCAGAAGAAACTTGAACAGGTCGGCACGGTAACTGCTGAAGAAAAGGAACTAAGGGCAGCACCTTCAAAGAAAAAAGGGGAGACAGATAAAAATACCGTTCTATTCGTGAGATTTACAGGGGAGAAATCCAGAGGTAACAACGGCGACAATCCGCTTTTCAGCGGTCAGATGGAAATGAAGGCCGTATCATCATTTGAGTATAAGCAGATAAAAAATATCAAGAATCATCTGGCTCATACTCCCGGTATCAGGTACGTTCAGGAATATGCCTCCGAAAAGGAGATGTCGGTATTTTTCGAGGTAAAAGAACCGCTGCCACTGCTTGATATATTCGGTAACCTGCCATCAGTGGACAAGGTGATTACCGAAGCCGATGGCATCAGTCTGATACTTAAGAAACATGTTTAGGGTTTAAAGGGTGTATTATTACGAGATCGGGCTATCAGGCTCGTGGAAACTCGCAAGCACACACAGTAGCTATCTATCGTTCCTTAGAGTCCAAAGAGCTATCTCCCCCCATGCGTGCTTCATATCAAATCACCCCCCAACTTGCCTCTTTCCTCTTTTCACGTTACAATACGGTTATAATATTCAGTGGAGGCTGAAATGTTACCAGAATTTGTGTCAGGTTCTCCGCTTCTGGAAGGCTTATGGGCGGCTGGAGTATTAATCGTCTCCGTTCTGGTGGCGTGGCTAGTCCTGCTGGTCATGAGATACGGAAGACGAAAGCTGGAGAAGCGACGTAAAGCCACCCTCGTCCAACGTCTTTTACAGTACCTCTCCAGACCCATTTTCCTCCTGGTGGTATCCCAGGGGCTCGTCCTGGCGTTGAGTTCCGTGTCCTATCTGGAGTCGTGGCGCTCCAATCTTGGAAAAGTCGCCATCGCCCTTGTTATTATTCTCGTTACCTACGGACTGGCACAAAGCGGACGGCTGCTGCTGGGGTGGTACCTGCGCAAGGCAAAAATACGCCATAGTCTTATCCGCCTCGTGCAGAGGATGACGATAATACTTGTCTATGTAGGCGGCTTGCTCGTACTGCTGGATTACCTGGGGATTTCCATCAGCCCAATGATAGCAGGACTGGGAATCGGCGGTCTGGCAATAGCCCTAGCGGTTCAACCGACTCTCAGCAACTTTTTCGCAGGCACCCAGATTGTGTCCGACCGTGTGGTACAGGTGGGGGACTACATAGAGCTGGACACCGGTGAAATAAGAGGATACGTTACCGAGGTAGGATGGCGCAGTACGCGGATTCTAACAACTTTCAACAACCTAGTAATCATTCCTAACTCCCGTCTGGCTGATAGCGTGATTACCAATTACTACGGCCCAAGCATGGAACTGGCGGTCATTATTTATTGCGGTGTAAGCTACAGCAGTAACCTAGCCCATGTGGAAGAGATAGCCCTAGAAGTGGCGCGCGAGGTAATCAATGAACTTGACGATACCGTCAAGACCTTTGAGCCATGGTTTGGGTATGATGAATTCGGCGAGTCAAACATCAACTTCTGGATATGGCTGCAAGCTAAGGACAGGATTGCTTCGTTCACCGTGAAAAGCGAGCTTATCAAGCGGCTTCATGCACGCTTTAACCAGGAGGGTATCACCATAAACTATCCTGTCCGCACAACTCACCTGCAGTGGGTCAGCGGTTCAGAGCCTCCTGCCTCACACAATCAACCCAGCCCCGGTGGTTCCGAATAGAATAATCGAAGCCATACTGCTCCCACCATAGTATCACCGGTAAAGGGAGGGCAGTCTACAAATCAGTAAAGCACACGGTCGTCGCCGACGCGGCGGGTTATCTTTTG
>JAUWYU010000116.1 GCA_030615655.1 Dehalococcoidia bacterium | reverse complement strand
CTCAGCTAACCATCTTGCACCCCGGCAACCGCTCGGCTATACTGTAACTATCGGGGTGTGGCGCAGTCTGGTTTAGCGCGCAGCGTTTGGGACGCTGAGGTCGGTGGTTCAAATCCACTCACCCCGACCACCTACCACAATAGGGGATAGGTTGACATAAAGATGGCAGCTAAATCCTTTTCCCATTCTTCCATTTAAAGCCGATTAGCGATGGGAAGCATATGCTGCCTTCATCCTGATAGCACAAGACTCCGCAGCAGCATGATTAAGCCCTTGAAGTTCATCTTTAGCTCAGCCCACGAAGTGCATCGGAGGAGGCGCTGCCAGAGATAGGCAGGGCGCAGGTAGAACTTGCGGTAGGCACGCCTTATCCAGTATTTAAGGTCGCCCCGGCTCAGTTCGCTGCTCTCGAACACCGGCGTCGTCGGGTTGTCTGTCCCGGCATAAACGAAGCTTTCCCACGGGATTTTGTCCTGCCTGTCCTGCATATAAAGGTCATACAGCTCGGTGCCGGGGAAGGGGGTGGTCACGGAAAACTGGGCGAAGTCGACCTTCAGCTTCCTGGCAAAGTCAATGGTCTGCCTGACGGTTTCCGTTGTTTCCCCGGGAGAGCCGAGCATGAAATAACCTATAACCTGCAGACCGGCTTCACGGCTGACGCGGACGGCTTCTTCCGCCTGCTCCAGGGTGATATCTTTCTGCAGGGTCTTTATTATCTCAGCAGAACCCGACTCAATACCGTAAGCGATGGCATAGCAGCCGGCCTGCTTTATGTGACGCAACAGTTCCCGGTCCACCAAGTTGACCCTTGTCTCACACGTCCAGGATACCTTTAGCCCTCTGTCGATTATTCCTTCAGCTATGGCGTGAACCCGTTTCTTATCCAGGGTAAAAGAATCGTCATAAAAAGCAATCTCTTTCACGCCGAATTTCTCCTTAAGGTACGCAACCTCTTCAATAACCCGCTCCGGACTCTGCGCCCTGAATTTGCTGCCGAAGACAGGCTTGGAACAATACGCACAGCGATAGGGGCAGCCGCGACTTGTGACTACAGCGGCAAACGGCAGGGCCAGACCATGTGGCGGGTGCGGCTTGTACTTTTGCCACGGCAGCAGATGGTAAGCAGGGAAGGGGAGCGCATCCATATCAACAGTTGACGTTCTGTCGGCCGTGTTAATCACTTTGCCGTTCTCCCGGAAGCTGATACCCGGGATGACATCTAAAGGCTGGTTATTCTCAAGGGCCCGCAATAGCTCAATAATGGTCTCATCACCCTCACCCCTGACAATGATATCTATTTCGGAAGCCGAGACCAGTGTTTCTTCTGGAAGCAATGTCGAATGGGCGCCTCCCATGATTACCGTATAACCTTGATTTGCTTGCTTGAGATGGCGAGCAATGCTGACAGCAGGACTTATGGTAGGGGTCATGGCAGTGAGACCGACGACATGAGCATCGGTTACATAAGCAGGTACCTCTTCGGGTTGGAGGTTCAGTGCATTGGCATCGAGCAACGTTACCCGATATCCCTCTCTTTCCAGCAAAGCCGCGATCAGGGCCAGACCAACGGGTGGTTGAGGATACCCGGTGAATTGAGGGGGATTTATCAGAGTTACTTCAAGCATGCTTAATACCCGGGATGATACACTTGACTAATTCATCTCAAAAGGTGGTATGGTGGAGATTTAATTCCTTCTTACAGACAAGGCCCGCAGTATAATGCCGGTAAATATACTGAATATGCCAATAACGAGGAAGAGTACCGCTACCATTGTCGTACCGACCGGCAATACACCCACGTCGGAGAGAATCTGGAGCACCCTTACGCTGGTAATAATCCCAAGAATCACCAAGATAGCACCAGCCAGGCCAAAGAAGAAAAGGGGTCTCCTTTCCGAAATCATGACCAGTATCCTGGTAAATACTCCCAATCCGTGAGCTACCGGATTCAGAGTAGAACTGTCACTGTTATATACAACCGAAACAGGGACCTGAGCAACTTTGAGTCCCTGTTTGGCCGCCTCAGCCACGGTCTCGGCCGATACAGCCATGCCGTTTTCCCTAAGCTCCAGCACCGATATCGCTTTTCGGGAGAATGCCCTGAAGCCACATTCCGAATCAGTGAGACGTTTCCTGGAAAGAATATTTGTGGAATGCAGAAGTACTTTCTGTCCAACCCGACGATAAAAAGGAATCTTGCTCCTTTGCTTCTCTCTAGAGCCAATAACAAAATCATGGCCGTCGTGAATAGAGTTCAGGAGACTGGGTATTTCCTGCGGATTATGCTGAGCATCAGCATCAAGTATTACCAGAACATCGGGGTCTCTTTTCCTGGCTTCGGCTAGTATACTCTGGATAGCCGCACCATAACCCCTGTTCGTGGGCTGTCGCACCACGACGGCTCCGGCAAGCCTGGCTATTTCCGAGGTGTTATCGGTACTGCCGTCATCAACAACGATGACTTCATCGACATATTTTTTGGTATTAAGTACCATGGTGCCGATGTATTTCTCTTCATTAAATGCCGGCATGCCGGCGATGACTTTGTGTTTTGATGATTCAGGCATTGCCCCCGACATTAATTACTATCCTCAATTCCCGCTTCCTGAAAGAGTTTCTTGAGTTCTCTGCGAGCTAGTCGGGTAGGCTGACCGCCTTTGTTCTCCCAGCGTTGTATCGTCGAGAGACTAACACCCATTTCTCTGGCCATATCCTCCTGTGCCCACTCCTTCCTTTTTCGCAGCTCTCTGACTTTTTCCTTTAGCTCTTTCATTATAACCCCCTTAAGCTACTTCAAGCAAGGCCGCACATTAAATAGTACATGCAACCATGATTATAGAATGAAAACGGACAAATGTCAACTTTTTGCCATTTCATATATAAAACATGTTGAGTAAAAATGACAAATGTCCCTGACACAGGAATGCGTCCTGGTTGTCAAGAGTAATCTTTGACACCCGGCCTTTTTCAAGATAAAATAGATACGATTTAAGCGGGAGTAACTCAGTTGGCAGAGTCCCTGCCTTCCAAGCAGGTTGTCGCGGGTTCGAGTCCCGTCTCCCGCTCCATAATAAGATTAGCAAGAGGTATTTGGGCTCGTAGCTCAGCGGCAGAGCGGTCGGCTCATAACCGATTGGTCGCAGGTTCGAATCCTGCCGAGCCCACTTCCGAGGCTAAATTTCCACAAAAAGCATCCAGTCTTTACGAAAAGTCGCAGGTTCTACCAGATGTCTCTGAACTATTGCAATTCCAGGAATTACTTTATATACTTCTGGGTAACAAGGGGGTAATGCAATGCAGAATCCCAACACTCATAATTGAAATCAGTTACAGGAGCTTTTGAATAGATGCAAGTTTTTAAATTTTTAAGCCACATATCTTACGGGTTATTAGGAACTGTTTTGATAGTGGTCGGCCTGGGAACCGTCGTCCTGGCGTTCATTAATGAGTCCGTGCCTCTGCAAATCGCCCTGGGGCTTATCGGGCTGGGCTTTATCGCCACCGGATTAGTACAGGTAAAACGAGGCCAAGATGAAAAGAGAGATAAAGAACGATTCGACGAAATAATAACGCAGTTGAAGCAGATACAACAGGAACTGGAGAAGGAAAAACAACCTAAAAGGACAGGGATTGCCATCGCCGACATCATAAGCTCAAGTCTTAAATACTATACCGAGCATATGAACAAGCCCAAGGAAGAAGAGTAACGCTTCACAAGGCAGCGACTTAGTAGTCTACTGAAGTTAAGATATCGCTGACTTTCCTGTCTTCGGCAACGGCGTATAGCAGGTCGTCAAAACTTATGATGTAGCCTTCATAGTGCTGGTTATCGAATTGCGGCTCTCCCCAGTCGTAGGCAATGCCTTTATCACCGGACCCGACCATCAGCCAGACGTGGTCGCACTCCATGTATTCCTCGCCATCCATGCCCAAGTTTCCCACAATAGGGCTGGCTTCAACCCCCAGCCGCTGGAAATGCCGGTACATATTAAGAGTGCCGTCATCACAGTCGAAGGTCGCCGACGGCGCCGGCAGAGGCGGATAGAGAATCGGACTGAGTCGGGGAAGCGTCACCAGGATAGCGAAGCTAAGCGCAATAAAAGCTGTAATCTTGAGAATACCGCGAGGGAAATTGCCCATATCACTACAATTATACTGGCAATTTGTCACATGGCGAAGATTTTTTCGTTAAGCTTTAATAAAGGTTTGATTAAGTTTTCATAAAAGCCACCGAATTGTTGCAACTTCGAGTCCAACTGCATATACTACCTGAGTAGAGAAGGAGGTATCCGCAATGAAGGTTTTAGGTATCGTTTGTAGTCCGCGCAAAGGCGGCAATACCGAGATACTGGTAGAAGAGGCGCTGGCCGCGGCGCGTGAAGCCGGGGCTGAAACAGACATTTTCCTGATAGCCGACAAGAACATCAACGGGTGTGACGCCTGCGCAAGCTGTTTTGAGACCGGCGCCTGTAAAATCGAGGATGATATGCAGCCACTGTACCAGAAGATGGAAGCGGCCGACGGCATAATATTCGGCTCTCCGGTCTATTTCCATAACTACACCGCGCAGGCCAAGGCCATCATCGACAGGACTTTCTGCTATCTCAGGAACAGGCCTCTGAAGGGGAAAGTGGCGGCGCCGGTGCTGACGCTGAGAAAGGTCGGGGCCGGGCAGACCCGCGTCCAGCTCTACGGCTGGTTCCTTTCGCAGGGGATGATACCGGTCCGCGGTGCCATCGGCTACGGACGTGAAAAAGGCGATGTCCGAACGGGAGAAGGCGCCAATATCGGATTTACGGCCATCGAGGAAGCGCGGTCCGCGGGTAAAGATGTCGTCGAGATGCTAAAGAAGCTGGCGTGACCTTAATAATAACTGTGATATAATGGCACTGTGAGCAAGAAAGAAGCTATCTCAGGTGCGCTGAAGCTACTGTCGGGGATAACCACACGGCACAATAAAGCGCTACGTGAAGTAAATGAATGGGCAGGGGCAATACAGAAATTCCTGACTACCTATGATTTATACGGGAGCCCCGACGGCAACCGGCTGCTGGAGAATACGGGCAACGCCAAGTTCGACCTCACGGCCATAGCATACAAGGGACGTCCACTGATTAACAGGGCCAGGAGAATCAAAGGTAAAGAGATATCGCCGCTGGTCTCAGAGATACTGACCGGCGTGGAGAACCTGAGAAAAATTTTAATAAACCCCACATTACAAGGCGAAACAGCAAGTAACACCATAACCAATCTCCTCGCATCACACGAAAAGTTGCGGCAGACAATAGCACAGATTGAGTTGATGTGATTTATTTTGATT
>JAUWYU010000185.1 GCA_030615655.1 Dehalococcoidia bacterium | reverse complement strand
GCCGCCGGCACGCGGCTGGTGTCGGTAATGTATCGCTTCTGCCTCTGGGCCAGTAATTCCTTAAGCTTTGCTATCACTATTCATATAATAATAAATATCAGGCGGATAGTAAATACAGGCCGATAAAAAAAGGTTATCCCGCAGAGTATTGAAAAGATGGGGCTGGACTCTTATAATATCTATTACCCGGTTGCCGTAGACCGGATTCTCTTTTAAGGAGCGGGCTATGAAGAAGAATCGGAATTTAAAACAATCTGATGGTAAAATACCGTCTGAAGATAGTCAGCCTCGACTCTACAGTGAATTTTCATCTTGGTTTCACCTTCTTACAGCGCCTGAGGAATACGCCGCAGAAGCGAAATTCTATCGGAACTCTATCATTTCTGCGTGTAGTTTTCCACCGCGAACGTTGCTTGAACTTGGCAGTGGCGGTGGTAACAATGCCTCTCACCTCAAGGCGCATTTTACGATGACTCTGGTTGACCTCTCCCCTGGTATGCTGGTGGTAAGCAAATCCCTTAATCCTGAGTGTGAGCATCTCCAGGGCGATATGCGCAATATCAGGCTCGGGCGACTTTTTGACGCTGTATTCATTCATGATGCCATCACTCATATGACCACCGAGCCGGACCTGCGAAACGCTATCGAGACGGCATTCGTGCACTGTAAGCCCGGTGGCGGTGCCCTGTTCTGCCCCGACCATATTCGTGAAACCTTCCGTCCCTATACGGAACAGGGTGGACATGATGGTAGCGAACGCAGCATGAGATACCTGGCGTGGGATTGGGACCCTGACCCTGCCGATAATACCTACATTACCGATTTTGCTTATCTTTTCCGGGAGGGCGACAAAGTCCGTTGTGAGTACGACCGTTTTATTATGGGTCTCTTTGGGCGTGATGACTGGCTGCGCTTGATTACGGAGGTCGGCTTTCAGGCTCGCTCGATTCCTTTTGAACACAGCACAAATGAACACTACTCGGGTGAGGTCTTCCTGGGGATTAAACCGGCGTAAGAATCAAAACTGTAAAAACGTCGCGGAACTACCCACGTTTAAGCATATTGTGTATAATTGAACTGTATTTATACCACCTTATTGCTCACAAATAGCCGTACTGAATAGGAAATCTGTACCGTTTTTCGTTTGAAGGAGGCCCCGCCATCGGTAGAGTTATCAATTATATAGAAGTGCTCAAGCCTCTGCCCAGTATCCTGTTAGCCTTTATCGGTCTCTGTGTGGCGGTAATCGCTGGTGAAGGTCAGCTGTCTCCCAGGCTGCTCCTTGTTCTGGTAACGGTTCTAATTGCCGCCGCCGGTGCCAACGGGTTGACCAACTATCTTGACCGTGACATTGATGCCCGTATGGAGCGCACCAGTTGCCGGGTATTGCCCTCAAAGAAGATTTATCCGCCGAAGCGAGTATTGCCCCTGATTATAGCTCTGATTATTGTCGGTCTGGCTCTGGCCTGGCGGCTGCACCTTTTTGTTTTTCTGGCTGATTTGTTCGGCACTTTGGTGGCCGCAACCTGGCGTAAGAAGGTTACCTGTGTTTATCCTCAGGGTGTGCTCGCCAGTTGTGCCCCTGTTCTGATGGGGTGGCTGGCCGTCAGGCAGACTCTAAGCTGGGAATTATTGCTTCTATGTATTTTAATTGCTGCCTGGTTGCCGCTGCACGTATGGAGTGTTAATATTACTCATCGGGAGGACTATCTGAAGGCAGGGCTGAAATACTTTCCGATAAATCTGGAGGTTAAGGACTCGGTAAAGGTGCTGCTTGTATTCTCTCTGGTGCTTTATGCCGCTTCTATCGCTCTCTACTTTATTGGCAGCTTTGCCTGGCTCTATCTGGCGCTGGCCAATCTGCTGGGTATCGTCATGGTCTATGCCGGCTCCCGCCTGGTAATTACCCGTGCGACTAAAGACGCTTGGAGGTTATACAGACTATCAACTTTTCCTTACCTTGGATTAATTTTTCTGGTCATGTGCCTTGATATCCGACTTTTAGGATAAGACTTGTGGAGAGATAAAATGGATTTCAATCTGACGGAACAGGAGACAATGCTGCAGAATCTGGCAAGAGACTTTGCCGTTAAGGAAGTGCTGCCGAAGGCCGCCGAGATTGACCGCACCGGAGAGTTCCCCTTTGACCTGGCCGGGGAGATAGGCAGCCGTGGTTTTCGGGGACTGCCTTATCCGGTTGAGTATGGCGGCAGCGGTGCCGGTTATACCAGCTTTGCTCTGGTGCTGGAGCAGCTCTGTCAGGCGTCGATGACCGTTGGCGCTATTATGGCGGTAAACACCGTTCCTGAGGAGGGTATATACCGCTTTGGCACGGAAGAACAGAAGCAGCGCCTGTTGGCGCCGCTGGCCAGGGGACAGTGGCTCGGTGGCATTGGCTTCACCGAAGCTGATACCGGCTCGGACCCGAAGGCTGTTACTACCGTTGCCCGCCGCAGTGGTAACGACTTTATCATCAACGGGCAGAAACAGTTTATGGCGCTGGCCCCGGCGCTTAACGTGGTGCTCCTCTTTGCCCGGCGGGAGGGGGAGGGTCTGAATGCCTTTATTGTTGACGCTTCGTCTCCGGGCTTTACCGTCCGGGAACCCTGTGAAACGATGGGGCTGAGGGG
>JAUWYU010000082.1 GCA_030615655.1 Dehalococcoidia bacterium | reverse complement strand
GTCAGCCCAGACAGAATCGGGGTTGTCGCGGCCGGCCGAGAACATCAAGCCCCCGTTGAACACGAAATCATAGCTGACCGTGACATCATAGCCTTCCGCAATCATGTCGGCGGCGTCCCTAGCCTGAATACCCAGGAAATGGATTTCTCCCGATTTGAAGGCTAGGAGCTGTGTCTCGGGCTGGGGGAGAATCCGCAACTCGATACCGTCAAGGTAGGGCTTACCCCTCCAGTAGTTATCGTTGCGCACGTACTTGAGATACTGGCCGCGTTCATATTCAGAGAAGATGAAGGGCCCGGTGCCGATAACGTGGGAACGCTTGTACTCGTCTGTCTCGTTAAGCAGGAAATCCGGGGAGAACATTTTGCAGCTGAAAAAGGTTGCCAGGCTGGTCACGGCGCCCCAGTCGTACTTGTCGTCGTCAAAATGCAGCCTGACGGTATAATCGTCGATAATCTCGCAGCTCTCGAGGGGGTGCAGGTTAGTCCAGACCTGTTGTTCCAGCTGGATATCGACATTAACCTTCACTGCCTCGGCATTGAAATCAACACCGTCGTGGAACTGGATGCCCTCGCGCAGTGTAAACTCGACGTAAGAGCCGTCTTCAGCTATCAGCCAGGACTCGGCAAGGAAGGGCTGAAGATTACCATCCTCGTCTATGTATAAAAGTCCCTCGGTGCAGACGAAGCTGTAGCCGGCGTCTCCGGGATTGCTGATTTCTGCGGTATTGCCGATGTTAGATATGTCGGCACTGGCAGGGAGAATGAGCCACCCGCCTTCTTTACCTCCCGGCGGTTTCGCTAGGTCACCCAGGTCAGGTGCCTCTGGCTCTACGACTACAGGTTCTGTTACCGGAACTGTAGGTACCGTAGGCTCCACAACCTCTGGCTCACCACAACTAACCAGAATCATGCTGGACACCACAACAACTGAAAAGATTATAAATAAAAACTTCTTCATTGTTACCCTGTACCTCCTTTATAGAATCTGAGCAAACTGTCCCGCCTCCATATCACCTCATAACTCACCTCCTCTACCCGTACAATTTTTTAATATCATCGGAAGTGCAATTAGAACTGGCCCTCAATGCTTTTAAAAAATCTGCCACTCCCGGTGTACCAGCACGGTTGTTTTCGAATAAATCTCAGGTGGCAAAATGATACACCACCACCTCTATTCTTGTCAAGTTACCCCGTTTGTTCACCCCCTCCGTATGACATCTGCTACCCTGAATTTCCTCTGGAGCACAAAAAATATATAATTTACTGATAATAAAAGGCACCGTCTAACCACGTCATTACCTTACAGTCCCAGCGCCTTTCTACATATATAAATCTCCACAATGAGTATCGACCCACGGGATATTACATTATAGCACCGACTTGGTAGCCATCGCTCCTTCTATATACGGGCTAACAATTCATCATCCGCCGGTAACGGGCATAAGCAGCGCGATACGGTCGCCGCTATGAAGCTGAAAGTCCATACCATCAAAGTATAAATGCCCGTTAACATTAAACTTGTAAAGCTCCTCCAGCCTGTCTTCACCGGTACGGAAAACCGGCCCCCCCAGTGCCGGTATTTTTGCCTTCATCGCAGCAATAACGTCAGCCATGCTCGCCCCTTCCTCCAGTTCAACCTCCACCTCGCGCTGGTCAGTTATTTCATACGGCAGCCCGTACATATGTATGATACGTTTAAACATGAACCAATGCCTCCACTTTTACTCCAATGCCGTGTTTATTATACAGGAGGACCCATTCTAGGCATTTTCTCCGGCGGCCAGAGCTCCTCGGCGATATCATTCAGTCCAAGTTCCAGCAGTTTATTTCTACTCGGAACAGTTGTTCTCCGGTCCCAATCGAGGGCACCAAGGTGCCACCATGCTTCCTCCTTTATATCCATGGTGATACCAGCAAGTGGACCATCCTTCTGGGGTGGTTGGCCACATACTCTGGGGTGTATGTAGTGCTCCAGAGGATTGAGACCTTCGCGAAGGTTAAAGACATGTCTCATGTTGGCAATCCTCTCACCTGCCTTGAGCAATTCCTCCATGGAACGGTCAAAACCGGTTACGGCGGTCATCATTCTCTGAACGTAGGAACCGCGAGCCGCCCGCCACATGAATATTATCATACAGGTGCCCATGGCATTATTAAGGTGAGTTACGAAAGAGACGGGGCCGAAAGCCTGGCTGTGGCGGCCAGGAGTAGAATTCATCCAGTACATGGCGGCAGACGGCATACCAGCAAACTGGTGCCCAACCACCTTCGGGTCATGCATCCCCAGTTCCTGCCCACCGGCATGTACGGCGAATTTCTCGGCGCCCTTGCCAATCCTCTCGGCAGCTACCTTTACTCCATCGGCGAGGATGTCACCGAAGCCCTCTCGCTTCGCCATCTTCTCTGTCATGGCGACAAGAGCCTGATGATTGCCCCAGGTAAGCTCAATACCATCGGTATCCCTCTTGGTAATAATGCCATTCTCATAGCACTCCATAGCAAAAGCTATAATTGAACCAGCCGAGATGGTATCCATACCATAGCTGTTGCAGAGGTGGCTCGCCATCTCTATTGATTCCACATTAGTGTTGCCGCAGTTCGCTCCGAAAGCGCCTATGGTTTCATATTCCAGCCTATGATTGCCCGCCGGGTACTTATATTCGCCGGTTCCCTCTTTCAGGCTGCCTTTACAGGCTGCCGGACAGCGCCAGCAGCCTATCCTCTTATCCAGGTTGGCTATTACCTTATCCTTGTTAAGTCCCGAAACATCGGGTACATCGAAAACGCCAATACCACCCCAGTTCCTGACCGGCGTGTCCCCGCTGTGGGCCGACATGTCGCCGTGTCCGCCGGTGCCATACTGGTGAAATCGCTCCAGAAATCCTGACTCCTTCAAATCTTCTATGTGCTCTGTTCTCAACTTGTTGGTGGCCTCGATATCGGCTATGGGAACCTCCTTGTTCCCCTTGGCCACCACGGCCTTGAGTTTTTTGGAACCCATTACCGCCCCAAGTCCTGACCGTGCAGCAGCATCCCCTTTATGAGTGTTTATGGAGGCGACACGGGAGAGTTTTTCCCCGGCCGGTCCAATGCAGATGACTCTGGCTCTTTTGTGTTCCACCCCCAATGTGTCCTCCGTTTCATAGGTACCCTTCCCCCAGAGGTGAGCCGCGTCTCTCAATTCGGCTTTCCCATTGTCAACAAAAAGGTAAACCGGCTTTTCAGAAATACCGTTAAAAAATACACCATCATATCCGGCAAATTTGAGGTAAGGACCGAAATGCCCGCCTGAATTGGCATCCCCCCACCCACCGGTGAGAGGTGATTTCGCCACCACCTGGTAACGGGCTCCTCCGATAGCGGGACTGCCTGTAAGAGGACCGGTTATCATGCCCAGGATATTTTCCGGTCCCAGCGGGTCCACCCCGGCCTTCTGGCGGTCATAAAGAATCCTGGCTCCAATGCCATAGCCCCCGATAAAATCCCGATAGAGGCTCTCGTCAGGTGCCTCCTCTTTTATCTCCTGTGTAGAAAGATTCACGAATAGAAGTTTTCCCATGTAGCCTGCAGCCACTTCTTACTCCCCTCACCATTATCTCCCTTTAATTGCCAGCATTTTACCACTGGCTCAGCCTCAAGTCAATTTTGAGCTTCTAGCTGTATCCCCTTGTGGTATCCTTTTGTGCGAAACCACGCTCAACGACCCCGTTCTCCTTGCGACAGGTCACTTTATGGTATGATTAAATAAACATTGATTCAAGGGAGAATAAATCTAATGTCAAAGACCTCCAAGCTTATCATAAGCCTGCTGGTAGTAGCCATTATTGCTCTTACCTTCGGCATCGGTTATGCTTTTGGTCGCATCAATACTTCCATCTCGGGAGAAGGACTGGACATCGTCGGGCAGGCATGGGACATTATCCTCACTGACTATATAGACCGCGACCAGCTCGAAACAAGCACGCTGAAACGCAGTGCCATTGAAGGCATGCTGGATTCGCTGGACGACCCCTATGCCTCCTACCTGGAAGCGGAGTACTACGAGCTGGGCTTGAGCAGCCTGGAAGGAGAGTTCTCCGGCATCGGCGCCGAGGTAACCGTTAAGGACAAGCAACTAATGATTATCGCTCCCTTTGCCGATTCGCCAGCGGATAAAGCAGGCATCAGAGCCGGCGATATTATCATAGAAATAGACGGCGAGCCTGTCATGGATATGAGCCTGGCTGAGGCAGTAATCAAAATCCGCGGTCCCGAGGGAACAGCGGTGAAACTCCTTATCCTTCACGAGGGTGAGACCGAACCCGAGGAAATTGAGATAATCAGAACTAGGGTTGAAGTGCCCAGTGTCCGCTTTGAGATGAAGGAAGACATCGCCTACATCAATATTACCCAGTTCTCCGAACGCACCGTAGACGAGCTAGCCCCGGTCTTTCAGGACCTGATTGAGAATAAAGCCAAAGGCATTATTCTTGACCTGCGTGGTAATCCCGGGGGTTACCTTGATATTGTGGTTAGCGTAACCAGCTACTTCCTGTCCGAAGTCCCCATCGTCAATATAGTAAACAACCAGGGAGAGGTAGCTGCACTCCATGTCACAAAAAACGCCATAACCACTGACCTGCCTGTGGTTGTTCTGGTGGACAGTGCCAGTGCCAGTGGCAGCGAGGTATTGGCCGGCGCTCTGCAGGACCACGGACGGGCCACTATTGCCGGCACCACGACCTATGGCAAAGGCAGCGTCAATATTCTACACCAGCTTGACGATGGCTCCGGGATATATATTACTACCGCCCGCTGGCTTACCCCCAATGGCCGCCTCATTGAAGGCAAAGGCATAGAACCGGACATCGAGCTTGAACTCACCGGAGAAGATGCTATCCTCTGGGCGATAGACTACCTTAACAGGTAGCGAGTAATGATAATGGGGGTGAAAGATATGGGAAATAACCCTGTGAAGATTATCAACCAGGCAAAACTCTCTATACTACAGGGAGACATCACCCGGCAGACCACCGACACCATCGTTAATGCCGCCAACTCCAGCCTGATGGGTGGTGGCGGGGTTGATGGCGCTATCCATCGCGCGGGAGGCCCGGCCATACTGGAAGAATGTATACAAATCGTCTCCCTTCAGGGTCGCCTGCCTTCCGGCCAGGCAGTAATCACTAACGCTGGCAACATGAAATCCAAACACGTCATCCATACCGTCGGGCCAATATGGCATGGCGGCAAACAGGGAGAAGCCGACCTGCTGGCAAGTGCCTACCGGGAAAGCCTGCAACTGGCTGCCGAGAACAACCTGTCCAGCATTTCCTTCCCCTCCATCAGCACCGGTGCCTATAGCTATCCCTTGGATGAGGCCTCGCGGATAGCCCTGAAAACGGTCGCCTCTTTCCTCTCGGCAACCACTTCCATAAAAGAGGTGGTTTTCGTGCTCTTTGACTCCCGGACCTTTGACGCCTATACTACCGCCCTCCGGGAAATAACGGGAGATAAGTAATAAGAAGTACATCATGACCCCGCTCACGCACTCTCCGACGGGATGCAGTCGCTCTATCCACAGCAGTTTGAAGAATTAATGAAGGAAATAGAGCGCCTGAAACGGTACCTGTAAATCCAGACCTGTATCTTTTACATTATCGGCGTGGGCTGCTCAACCGCCGCCTTACCTGACGTGCTGACCGCATGATAGAGAGAGGCTAAGGCCATTGTTATCCACATAACGGAGATTATTACGCCGACGCCGAAGCAAATCAGCCCCGCAATACCGATTGGAATACCCAGCAGGCCGATAAGAAACACCTTCCAGGCATGCCCGTCTGTCATACGCCAGCTTTCTTTTATGGCCTCGATAACCTCCATTTTTCTATCCACGACGAGGTATGGAGTAAAAGCCAGCTTACAGGCAAATATAATGCCGGGTATTATTATCAGAATAAAACCAATAACAACAATAACACTTACGAGCAAACTGGCCAGCACAGCATTCCAGTAGTTCTGAAACGCCGCAAACATATCCTTTATTTCCAGTTTATCTCCCCTCGCTGCCTTAAGGTAAGCAAAACTCACACCATAATTAACAGGATTCAAAATTAATAGCCCATAGAAAACGCCAACAACGGCTAAAAAGGCGCCGGTAGCACCTCCTGCCCATCCACTCATGCCCCCTGGGATCCCAATAACAAAGGTGACAATTAGTATTATAAATAGCTCTAAGAAATACTTCCAGAGCTGCCGCCAGCCATTACCGTAGGACGAGCCTACCCCCGGCTTAAATGTAATCGAACTCGCTGCGATGTTCGCGCCCGCTCCCATATTAACCTCCTCTTAAATAAATCCTAAAAACATATCCTGCTTGAACATAAAATACACTAACGTAGTGACGCTGTCAATGGAGGTCCAGTATTATTTGACAATTACGAATAGCTATAGTAACCTAGGGCAACTGACAATCCAGTTATATTAAGGAGGTTAATTATGAACGCGGAAAACAAGGCTTATCCGGTAACCCTTAGAGGCGAGCTCACTATACCTCCGGGCCGGGGGTGGTGGATAATCAAGTGGCTGCGGGCTATTCCACATTACATCTGCCTCATTGGCCTGTGGATAGCCTTTGCGGTAGTGTGGATTATCGCCTTTTTCGCAATCCTGTTCACAGGAAAATATCCACGCGGCTTATTCGATTTTAATGTGGGAGTCCTGCGCTGGGCATGGCGGGTGGGCTTTTACAGCTACCAGGCCCTGGGCACTGATAAGTACCCGCCGTT
>JAUWYU010000198.1 GCA_030615655.1 Dehalococcoidia bacterium | reverse complement strand
TCTTTGAATCTTCGGGGTAACTGCCGTGGCTACCTAGGCGACGTAATTTCTCAATGTGCCGATATTTTCTATCTTTATCTCGATGGTATCGCCGGATTTCATCGGGCCAATGCCAGCCGGTGTTCCGGTAGCAATAACATCGCCCGGCAGTAGCGTGATTACTTGGGAGATATAGCTTACCAGTTCCGGAACTGGAAAGACAAGGTCGCTGGTATTAACCTGCTGCTTGCGTTCACCGTTCAGGTAAGCTTCGACAAGAACATTGCCCAAGTCGAGCTCAGTCTCGATACAGGGGCCAACGGGGGAAAAGGTATCCGAACCCTTGGCTCGGCTCCATTGCGAGTCCTGCTTTTGCCAGTCACGGGCGGTAACATCATTAAAACAGGTATAGCCAAGAACGTATTTCATGGCCTCTGCTTTGGTTACCTTTGAGGCCTGGCTCTTGATAACTACGCCCAATTCAGCTTCATAATCGAGTCGCTGACAGCCCGGGTTTATGATTTTATCTTCGGGGCCGATTACCGAGGTCGATGGCTTGTAAAACATCATCGGTTCTTTGGGGACAGGCTGGCCTACTTCTTTGGCGTGGCTGTAGTAATTGAGTCCGATGGCGACAACTTTGGTGGGAAGGCATGGTGCCAGGAGCCTAACTTCACTTAATTTGTGATAGCGGTCAAGTTTTTTCAGCTGGTCGAAGGGTGTACCGTCAAGGCTCTGAATCTGTTCACCATCCAGAATTCCGTATTCAATCTTTCTGTCGATTATATAGCGCACAATCTTCATAGCGGGTTCAGTTTATCATTGTTGGGTCAGGGATGTCAATACAGAAGAGACTGTTAGTAAGTGAGCTACTCCACAGACGATTCGCGGCGGTATAACCTTTCTTTCCACTGGACACCGGCACCGACGGCTCGCTGAAAAACGGCATAAAAAGCGGCGAGAAAAAGGAAGGCCAAGCCAACCGGGTGCAGCAAGGTTGAAACGACTGGCTCCTTAAAGCGATTATCCACCCGCCAGCGCATAAAGAATATCACCGTTACCTGGAAAATGATGATGGCGCGCCAACTCGTGGGCGCCGCTACCACAAATAGCCCGTGCCAAAGCGAGTAGAACGGAGCCAAGAAGAAAACATACGCGGTTATCATCATAACAAACAGTGCTGCCGGAGATAATGAAGCCACGGAATATATCCACTTGACGAAGCCCTCCCACATTGCCCCCACGTTATGATACATATGGCACGAAACCACTGGCGATAAATCAACGACCACATGCCGTCCATGGTGCCGGTTTACCTCAACCCCGAGCCAGACGTCTTCCAGAATCCGGGACTTTACTTTCTCGTGTCCGCCAATACGCCAGTATTCTTCCCTGGGGAAGAGGAGGAACTGACCGATCGCCAGAGAAGGTTTCGGCTCACTGGAGCGCTGTAGCCACCATAGCGGGAAAAAGCTGAGGATGACAAAGTATAGCACCGGGATAGCTACTTTCTGAGGTAAGGAAGCCGCCAGCTGGCGTGGGAAGCCGGAAAGCAGTGAAGGTTTTGACCGAAGCGCCTGGGCAAGAACACTACGTAGCATGTAAGGAGTGTGGGTGGTATCGGCATCAACAAACAGTAACCAGGAACCTCTGGCTTGCTTAGCTAGTTGATAGCAGGCAAACGGTTTACCGACCCAGTCTTTGGGAAGGGGGTCGCCGCGGAGCAATTGGATACGACCATCCTTGGCCGCCATCTGTTCAACAATATTAGCCGTATTGTCTGACGAGTTATCATCAAGGACCAGGATTTCAAAATTAGGGTAGTCCTGTTTCTGGAGAGACTCCAGACAGGTGGCGATATTTACCTCTTCATTTCGGGCGGGAACCAGGATGGAGATAAGGGGTGTCGGTTCAGGTAATTTATCATCGCGGCGAAGTGTTTTCAGGTTTCTCAAGTTAAGGGTAAGATTAAGCATAAAGATAACCAGACCAATGGCGACGATTCCCTGATACAG
>JAUWYU010000014.1 GCA_030615655.1 Dehalococcoidia bacterium | reverse complement strand
AAAAAAGGTCGACGATCTCCGCCCACATATTGTTATCGAAGCAATAGCCGTATTTTCTCTGCAGGTGCTCTATCTCTTGGATGTCCTCGGCGAGCCGTACCTGCTTCTCTAATTCCTCAAGATTCATAATACACCACCTTTGTTGTTAATCGCCGGTAACCGGGTGCTTAAAGGGAAAAGGAACGTGATAGCCGGACGGGTACGGGTGATAGGCGGTAGCGGGCGCATCGGCGTGCGGAAACGGCGTGTCCGAAAGTCTGGGCACCTTCAGGAAGCCTCTTTCGAAGGAGGTCCAGAACGTGATGTTCCAGTGCAGCTTCTTGAAATACCATTTCCCGTTTTCCTTGATGTACTCATTATCATAGACACCAAACTGCCAGGTCTGCTTCTTCGTCCCGCCGAAGGGCCGGCATTCGAATGAGGGCGTGTACCAGCGTCCCGTCGCGGTCTTGCCGTCGGGGGCCACTTCTATGACGCCCTGGGACTGCATTACCTCGAAAAACATCCAGCCGGGGCGTTTCATGCCTACCATACCGGCATACATCCTGTTAACACCTTCTTTGCCGCGGAATACCCCGTGGTCGGTAATTTCTACCGACTCGGTATTCTCGGAGAAAAGGTCGATTACCTCGGCAAACACCGAATTATCGAAGTAATAACCGTATAGTCTTTGCAGGTTCTCTATCTCCTGAATGTCCTCCTGGAGAATTACCTGTTTTTCCAATTCTTCCAGATTCATAATACGCTGCATTTTCCTTTACTTACCAGTGATGGGATGCTTGAAATGGACCGGGAAATGATATCCGGAGGGATAGGGTCGCCAGGTAGTGGGCGGCGCATCCGGCGGCACTTCCAGGCTGGGGCCGTTATGGCCGACCACCGGGGTCTTAAGCCAGCCGTCCTCGTAAGGGGTGCGGAAATTCAAGAAGAAATGGAGTTTCTTGAACATCCACTTACCGTTCTCTTTAACATACTCGTTTTCGTAAATACCGTGAGCCCACAACTGCCTCAGTTCTCCCTCGTGCAGGCTCAACGTCGGCCTGGCTTCTACCAGGAAACCGTACCATCTGCCTTTGGCAGTCTTACCATCTGGGTCTACCGTGACCACGCCCTGTATCTGCATGGCGATGGACATGTAGCCAGTCCTGGGTTTGGCGTCCTTGCCGCCCTTGATGAGGTCAATGAAATACCGCCTGATGCTTTCCTTGCCCTTGTAGACGCCATGGTCGGCCATCTCGACTGATTCGGCGTTATCGCTGAAAAGGTCGACCACCTTCTCCCACTCGCCGTAATCGCGGTAATAGCCGTAGATTCTCTGCAGCTTCTCTATTTGCTTGATGTCATCCAGTCTCTGAATTCTTTTTTGCAGTTCCTCCAATGTAGCCATAAAATCCTCCTTTTATTTTTTACCGTATATTATCTGAAATATTTCCGGGAACGATGGCGGAGATTACCTCACCCAATTTTTCAAAGCCTGTTCATCAGTAATAACGATACGGCGGCGCTCCCACCGCCGTCAAACGTTGACACATCATTTAAAGATTCACCACGGGTAGTTATATTTAATATCTGTTCTTTCCTATTAGTTGATTTTTATATACCTTCACCGCGCCAGAAATTATCAAATACATATATTCGGACTGTTCACTTTCAAACAGCAAAGTCTGTCCTTTTTCAACCCTTTTCTCAAAGGCAATATACTTCCTGATCTCCTGGAGCTCATCTGGAGTTAGTCCGGCAAAGTAGTGCATTTTAGCTAATATTTTTAGAGTGACTGCCATATCCCGTCCGTTATGTATGGACCTATCGCTCTGCTTATTAGTTGTCTGTGTATCGTGGATTAGGCCCTGAATACCTTACCGGTTGACTTGTCCTTCCAGTATCCTCTCTGCTGTAACGGCCAGTTGAATGTAATGGCCCCGGGACGACGACAGTCATTAACACAACAGCCGCAGTACCAGCATTCTTCGGGATGCAGTATGATAGGTGGTTTGCCTTTCTCTGGATTGGGTATAAATACGTCTATCTGGCAGACTTCTACACACTGGTTGCACCCGTTGCAGATATCAGGATTGAAAATTACCGGTGTGTTCGGGGTAGTTATATTGGGAATAGCATATACTTTTTCCTGAGCCATAATAGCCTCCTTATTATCCTTTACAAACGCCTTGATAGTCCTTATTATGAGCCTCGTAATTGTCTTTCAGATTACCCCAATAGGTAAGGGGCAGTTCGCCCGCCTTGACCTTGCCGTTCTCCAGTTTGACGGTAACGAATTTATTCCATTCCGGCGGGTCAACCTCGGGGTGGTCTATCCGGAAGAAATTCAGCATCCGGCTGCTTGCCTTACGCGCCAGAGATGCCTGCAGGATAATTTGGCCATGGGTGAGAAGGCTCAGGTCCTCCAGACTGCGCATCAGTTTATGGGGGTCGAGGGCATAGAGCCTGGGGACGTGGTTTTCCTCGATATCTCTAAGCGTATCGAGTCCCATATTAAGAAGAGACTCTGTTTTATATTCGCTGCAAAAGTACTGCATAGCCCTGGCAATCCCGGCGTGCAACTCCTTCCACTCGATGCCGTCGCTTCGCTTGATGGGAGCATAGGCGCGGGCCTTCTCAAGCGCGACCTGCTCTTTGGATATCTTCGGTTCACCCACCTGCTGGGAATAGTCAGCTGCTTTACGGCCGGCATACCTGCCCGTAGCGGCCGCGTAGCTGTGGTCGCCGGCGGAGAACGTTTGCTCCCCGGCAACATACAACCCGTCCAGAGTCGACTTTAAGTCCCAGTCAAGGACCGGACCGCCACCACCGGCGGTCCGCCACTGCGAAGGGCTCGTTCCTTCGATAAAATTGTAGTTCTGGAGGAGGTGTTTACTGGGGTCGAAGCCGGCCTTGTTATAGGTATCAATAATGATTTTTGTGGTGGATTCTTCTCCCAGCATGAGATTCCAGGTGGCCCGGCGCTCGATATCCGGCATGGCGGGGAAATCGCCGTAAAAAGGCAGGGCATATTCCCCGGTCTGTACTCCCCGGCTGATTTTTTCCATATCTTCCGGCGTGGGCCTCATGGCGCCTGCATCCGCCCACCCCTGCGTCGGCCAGGGCAGCTTCTTGCCGTTAGCATCGACAAGCTGGACGTTCTCATAGCTGGCGTCCCCGGCGCCGCCGTACCAGGTATGCTTGTAGCCGGTGCCCAGCATCATAATCCCCGTCCGCTCCATTAGGGTAAGAGCAGCGCCGGCTCTCCAGGCCATCGCCACGCCGTCACCGGTCGAGTTACGGGAACGGAAGGTATTATAACCGGCCAGCTCCGTATTCAACATCCACAGAGAAAAGTTGCCGGCGGCAGCCAGCACGGCGGCTTTCGACTTGAAAACCATGAATTCGCCGGTGCGGTTATTAAAGCCCGTAACGCCGACCACTCTGGCTCCCTGGATACCACCCTCCGTCAGAAGGCTGGTAACCATAACTCTATCGTAGATTTTTACACCCAGCCGCTGGCATTCTTTTTTCAGAGCCGGTTTGAAGGTCGTTCCCCATACCCGGATGACCACATTGTTCAGTTTCTGGTCTGGATTACTTTTGAAGGTTCTTGGCTTTTGTGACCCCGGGATGTAGCTGTGTACTCGAGTATAACGCGGGGATATCATGAATTTGGTCTTCTCATCCCGACCCTGGGCACCCACATATTCATCGCCGGTGTCTCTGAGTTTACCGCCCATCTGCTCCATCTCGAGCAGGGCGTCATAGTCCTCCCGGCACTGAATCTGGGTGCCGATGCCATTACTGTACATGCTTTCAGCCATGTGCTGCGCCCATTCATCCGGGTCCACATTGGATAATGGGTTGGCGGGAACGTTACACCAGTGGTCGCACCCGGGTCCCCCGGCGCCACTTCTGATTGTATCCCCTTTTTCCACCAGGGCGACGGTTGCGCCTTTCCTGGCGGCGCTGATGGCTGCCCAGCATCCGGCAATGCCGCCACCGATAACCAGGACATCAGTTTCGATTTCTTGCTCTTCTTCATAGCGTATCGGGTATGGCCAATCGGGTGGCTTACCCTCTTCCTTCAATAAATCATGCCATTTCGTCATTTCTTAACCTCCTTTTAGAGTTAGTATTATTAATATAAAAAATTCTAGAGCAGGTGGCTGGTACCCCGGTGTACTATGTGGGCGTCCTTCATTGTACTCCCTCCTCTACTGCTCAATCAACATTTCACAATCATTACCTCTTCCGGTTTAGTAGTAAAAAAGGAACCTTTTGGCATTTCTAGTTATTTTTATCAAGTTGCTATATTAGTCTTTCTAATCCTAATCCAGTTGACATGAGGTCAAACCCTGAGTAGAATAGTAGCAAATTTTAAGAATGACAGTGAAAGGAGAAAGTAATGGCTGGAGGATATATGGGAAAGATTTTGTTCGTGAATCTTTCCACCGGAGAAATCAAGGAGGAGACACCTGAGGAAAGCCTCTATCGAAATTTCCTCGGAGGTTATGGTATTGGTGCCAGAATTCTTTACAACCGGCAAAAAGGTGGAGTGGACCCGCTAGGACCTGATAATACCCTTGGCCTGGTTACTGGACCACTTACCGGTACGCCTGCCATTGTTGGTACCCGGTACGTAGCCGTGGCGAAATCACCAATCACCGGCGGGTGGGGAGATGCCAATTCCGGAGGGGATTTCGGTCCACACCTCAAGTTCGCCGGCTACGATGCCGTCTTCTTCAACGGCATAGCCGACAAACCTGTTTATCTGTTTATCGATAATGGAAAAGCTGAATTGAGAGACGCGAGTCACCTCTGGGGAAAGGACACCTATGAGACCGAAGACCTTCTGCGTACTGAACTTGGTAAAGATACCTATGTCTCCTGCATCGGCCCGCCCGGGGAGAAGCTTGCCCTAATCTCCTGTATTATCACCAAGAGAGGGGCTGCCGCCGGACGTTCCGGTCTGGGGGCGGTAATGGGCTCCAAGAAACTCAAAGCAGTAGCCGTAAAAGGGAACATGGCGGTTCCCATGGCAGATAAGGCAAGAGCTGAACAATTGAGGAGAGAGCATATCAGTGATCTCCAGAAGACTCAGCCTGGGATGCCGTCATTTTTAGAGAATTTCAGGACATACGGCACTGCCGGAATGGCAGACCGCTCAGCACATAGCGGTGACACACCGGTCAAGAACTGGGGTGGCATTGGAATAATAGACCTTCCTGATGTCTCGGGGCTTAAAGGCGACTTAGCCATAGCTAATAAGGCAGGCAATGAAGCCTGCTGGCATTGTCCTATTGCCTGTCAGGCATCTTTGAAAGAGGGAACGGGCGAGTATAAGTACCCGGCAGGCACCCGCCGCGTGGAATACGAAACCCAGGGCTCTTTCGGGGCGCTGTGCCTCAACACCGACACCGAGTCACTCAATATGTTAAACCATCTCTGTAACAGCTACGGACTGGATACTATATCCGCTGGTTGTGTTATTGCCTTCGCCATCGAATGCTACGAAAACGGTCTCATTACCAAAGCGGACACAGATGGGATTGAGCTTACCTGGGGCAATCACCGGGCTATGGTTGCTATGACCGAGAAAATAGCTAGGAGAGAGGGCTTTGGGGATATCCTCGCCGATGGTGTAAAGGTAGCAGCTGAGAAGATAGGCAAGGGCGCCAAGAAGTATGCGGTACACATCGGAGGGCAGGAGCTGGGGATGCATGACCCGAAGCTTGTTGGGTTCATGGGCAATTTTGCCGCCGCTCGCTTTCAGATGGACGCTACACCGGGTCGGCACACGGCGGGTTTTGGTCCCGAAGGCTTTCGTGGACATATCACCAATGCCGCCGGACTTTGCTTATTCGGTTCCATGGGAGCACCGGGCGGGAAAAATTACATGCTGGAAATGATGAATGCCGTGACCGGCTGGGGATGCACGATGGAGGACTTGCTTAAGGCCGGAGAAAGAATCGCCAATATCCGGCACTGCTTTAACCTCCGCGAAGGTATAAATCCTCTAAACTGGAAGGTGCACGGGAGAATAATCGGTGAGCCGCCTCAGAAAGAAGGCCCGCTGGACGGCGTAACGGCCGACCTTATACCTCAAGTTTATTGGTGCCTCGGAGCCCTGGACTGGGATCGGGTAACCACCAAACCAAGCAGAAATAAACTGCTGGAACTGGGCCTTGATGATATAGCCGAAGAACTCTGGCCACCTGAGGCAATGCCCAGATTTGGGCCTCCGTAATATGGCACAGGAGCGCCAGACCTGCGGGGGATACTTGGTCGGCGGCAGTCAGACGATGGACGGTAATTAGCATCCTGCGCATCATGTCTTGATATGTTTTGCATAACCACGTATTCTTCAGGATTCAGTGTCTTTAACGAAAAAAGGAGGTAGAAAATGAAAGCTGCAATCTGTTATGAACAGGGTAAACCCCTGGTGGTGGAAGATGGTGTTATTTGTGACCCGCCTGGAAAAGGCGAAGTAAAAATAAAAGTCGTGGCGACAGCCGTCTGCCGCAGTGACCTCCACTTCATTGGTGGGCTGTTTCCGTCTCATGGCCCCGGCGTGGCTGGTCACGAGACATCCGGTTATGTTGAAGAGATAGGGGAAGGCGTTACCAGGGTAGAGCCTGGCGATGCCGTTTGTGTGATAGCCGGGACAGTAGGCTGCGGTATGTGCCCGAGCTGTATTGCCGGCCACCGCATGATGTGCATGAACAGGTCTAGGCCGGTTCCCCATCAGCATACCAAGGACGGGAAAGACCTTTCCCCGCTTGCCGGGCCCGTGGCCGGTTTCGCCGAATACACCACCGTTGCGGAGTACCAGCTGGTCAAACTCCCCGAGGATATGCCCGTTGACGTGGCCGCAGTTATATCCTGCGCCGTCATAACAGGGTTCGGGGCGGTTTTAACCGCAGGAGTCAAACTCTTCGAAAGTGTCGCCGTATTAGGTACGGGGGCGGTCGGCCTTAACGCCATACAGGGCTCAGCGTACTGCGGAGCGCATCCGGTCGTCGCTGTGGATACCCAGGACCAGAGGCTGGCAGCAGCCAAACAGTTCGGGGCGACAACTACGATAAATCCCAAAAAGGTAGATGACATCGTTGCGGCGGTGAGGGAGGCTACAGGCGGCAACGGGGCCGACTATGTCTTCGTTACGGTAACGGTTTCCGATGATGAAGTCCTGCGCCAGGCCGTGGAGATGTCGAGCCGGCAAGGCGTAATCGTCAGAATCGCGGTTGGAGGTGGAATGGGCCCTCCTGACCCTAATGCTCCACCTCCTGATATTGAGTGGGCGCGCGGACTAGCGCAAATGGGGGCATCGAGACGAGTGATGTTCACCATGATGGGGTCGTCAAATATAATCGTAGATATCCCGCGTTACGTGTCTCTTTATAAAGCGGGACGCCTGAAGCTGGACGAACTCATCAACGCCCGGTATCCCCTCGACCAGATTAACGAGGCAATAGAATATATGTCAAGCGGAAAGGCCCTGCGTACCCTGGTTATGATGCAGTAAGAACAAATTGTGAGTTATTCTGAGCGATGGTGAAGGGTTTCTCGCTATCGTTCAGGGTGATGGGATAAGCTCGCATCACACAATAGCAGTAATCATTTTTCGTCAATGACCATAACTGCCCGGCCTAGGGGGAGGGACCTGACTTTTCTTTAAAAACTCTTCCGACATGCTCCGGCTCTCTTCTTCGGACAACAATCTGAAAGCACCCGCTTCTGTAACACTACCATCAGCCTTGACACTACCCTTCCAGTAATAATTTAACTTGGCATTAAACACCGTTATCTTGTATACAGTATTGCTTAGCGGTACCACTCCCTGAAATATCTCAATCCACCAGTCATCCGATGTGAACATCTTACCGGTTATGGCATAATCAGGATTTTCTGGGGAATAAATAGTCTTTTCTTGCCATTTAGTATCTGCCCCCGGAGTATTTTGAACATGGTTCTTGTGCAGGTGGGAAAGAGCTGTATCTACAGCCTGGGCAGCGTTCCTGACCTTTAACGAGGGCTGACCGGGTTTCATTTTCCTTTCCATTTTTCACTGGTCCATTTTAATGACGTTCACGGTTGATTAACGGCCAGCCTTAGTGAGAGTGGCTCCATATACCTTCTTGGTAACGTGCGCGGTCATATTCATGATGCCCCACACCACCGTATAGCCCGGTACACCACCGGCAACTACGACCTGAATATTCTCCGCCGACATGCCGGTTTTTTCAGAAAGCCACTCCCGTACGCTCTGTCTGTTAAAGCCGAGCTTGTTCAGCTCCCAATGGACTTCTGGATTAAATACTACGTAACTACCACCGAACTTCCCCAGTCTTCCGGCTACCTGGTCTAAAATCGATTCTGCTTTCCAGAGACCAACCGCCCCGCCACCATACGTGGAATATATGCTGTTGACCTTGGTTACCGTTACAGCACTGTCTTCTTTTTGAAAACCCCTGCTCACATGATATGGCTCCCAGTAGCTCTCCTCTTCATTTTCGGCAAAAGTAAACCAGGTATGAGCCGAAGGACGGCCAGTCAGGGCCATATCATTCACTCTCGGCCAGCAATGGCCGATATTGATGGTGCTCAATCTGACGGCGCGCCCGATAGTATTGTTAGCTCGCCATCCATGTCCAAACAAGCCCATCCCCGAATTGATATTGATTTCCTTCGCAATAGGGCCATTCACAATTATTACCAGATTAAAAGCACCTGATGAACCCAGGGTATGGAAGAAAAATTCCCCCTCTTTGCCCTGTTCGTTTTCCCCAACGAAGCATTCCATCGCTCCGATTATAACCGGCAAGTACTCGGGCTTGGCTCCTGCCATTACCGCATTAATGGCAATCTTCTCTATAGTGACCGCCCCAAGTTTCAACGGACACTTGCCCAGTACCTCATCCTGAGAGCGACTGGTTCCGGTAAGCATCCACTTGACACGCTCTTCCGTAGGAGGTATCAGAGGTAACCCGTCGCCCATGTGGTTCTCGAGGAAATACTCGTTGAATTTCTCAATGGCGGAGGAATAGGAGTCCGCAGTAACTGTGAAATCAGTGGGTTCGACCTCCACTTCTACCCGTTCAGGTTGATTTATCTCCTCTGGTGTCAGGGGACGTGTCAAAGCGTCGATAATAGTATCAATAGACTCAGCCGCGACAGGCTGTATCTCATCTTTATTTCTCCGAAGCGTGTACCATTTATCGGAAGGTACTGATAACATGCGTATTCTTGGCATTCCCCAGTCGGAAGCGGCTGATTTTGCGTCATCCATGAAATTCGAGCTAACGAAGTAAACCCCGGGTACGCCACGCTTTTCAAATTCCACCGTGTGGTAGGAACCCCACCACGTGCAGGTCCCTCAGTCCCCTGAACCGAATATGAATGCGTCGCACGCATTGGCCACTTCGTCGTAAAATTCCGGTTCTTTTGCCAGGTTTATAGTTGTGGTAAAGTCTCGTAAAAATTCTGCGGTGGGATATTTCGCCCTGAGCAATTCTTCCACCGCATCCAGGAAAGTATTTGCGCCTGCTTTCAAGTTATGAATTAATGCAATCTTCTTGCCTGCTAAATCCGGGACACGTAGCGCAGGTGCGAAGGCTGGTGGCGGCTCAATTTCGCCCCGAGGGTTAAGTAGCTTTAATTCTACCTTTTCCAAGCTCATTTTTTTGCTCCTTTCTTTATTGTCAGCGTCCTGAAAGACCATCGCGTGGCGTCTCCAACTATGTAGTATTGTTGATATCAGGTGGCGGCAAAGGTAATCCTCCGCCGACGTTTATCGATTCACCGGTAACATAAGATGAAAGCTCAGATGCCAGAAATAGAGCCACTCCTGCGATATCCTCCGGTGTACCCATTCTCTGCATTGGGACCCTCTTGCCCAACTTGACGAAAAAGGCTTCTGCTTCTTTCTCTGACGTTCCCTTCAGCATCTCGTTAAAAAATTCTGAACGTATCGGCCCCGGCAGAATAGCATTCACAGTAATATTTGAGCGAGCCAGTTCAAAAGCCAGGTTACTCGTTAACGAAAGGACTCCTCCTTTAGCCGAATGGTAATGAACGATGGGTGCGGGTGGATGGACTGCACCCATAGAAGAGACATTGATAATCTTGCCGTATTTATTTTCTTTCATATAGGGCACAACTGCCCGGCAACATAAAAACTGGCCTTTCAGGTTAATGCCGACAATCCTATCCCAATCCTCTTCGGTTACATCATCGATAGCCCCGCCTTTCGCTAAAGAAATCCCGCCCGCATTATTTACCAGGATATCAATTTTGCCGAATTTTTTGATAGTCTGGGCTACCATATCGTTTACCTCGGCGCTATTTGAGACATCGGCCTTAATCGCCAGGGACTTACGCCCCAGAGCCCTGACCTCATCCGCAACTTTCCGGGCGCCTTCGATGTGCAGGGCATTGACGACGACGTCACAACCCTCCTCGGCAAACTTAATGGCAATACCTCGCCCAATTCCTTTGGCACCTCCGGTAATAATAGCGACTCTATTCTCAAGTAACACTTTCCGCCTCCTTTAGCTTTCTCCGGTACACATATTGCGACGTATATAAGTATTCAAGTCCCAATATAACCGATTGTACTGCCTGATGACAATTAAAGTTGCAGACATTATCTAAAATACGGCAATATTGTATAATAACTGGACAGCCATTGTTTTGCACCACCATCGTCACCGGGAATAAGCGACACACCGAGGAGGAAAGCATGACCAGAGGTTACATGGGTAAAATACTGCGGGTGGATTTATCCAGAAATGAGCTGAAAGATGAGGTACTTGACGAAAAATTATGCCGCGATTTTATCGGCGGTTACGGCATCGGCGCCAGGATTATCTTCAGCCGGCAGAAGGCCGGTGTCGACCCGTTAGGCCCGGAGAACATCTTAGGCATTCTAACCGGCCCGTTTACCGGTACCAACGCGATTTCAGGTACGAGATTCACCGTGGCAGGAAAGTCGCCGCTGACGGGGGGCTGGGGTGATGCCAATTCGGGCGGTTATTTCGGTGCTTACCTGAAATTCTCCGGTTACGACGGCGTACTTTTCACGGGCATATCTGAAAAGCCGGTTTACCTCCTTATTGATAACGGCAAAGCAGAGTTGAGAGACGCCGCACATCTCTGGGGCAAGGATACCTACGAAACCGAGGATATACTGAAAGCCGAACTGGGCAAGGATGTCGCTGCGGCCTGCATCGGGCCAGCGGGAGAAAAGCTCTCCCGTGTATCCTGTATTATGCACAACAAAGGCAGCGCCGCGGCTCGCTCTGGTTTGGGGGCCGTTATGGGCTCAAAAAGGCTCAAGGCAGTGGCCGTGAAAGGTAAAATGGCAGTACCTGTTGCCGATGCAAAAGGCGTGAAGGAATTAAGAACAAAGTACCTGGGTCAACTGGGGGGGCATATTGATTGGATAAGGAAATTCGGCACGTCATTCGTGACCGTCCGGTCGGCTGAAAGCGGGGATACGCCCGTAAAAAACTGGGGAGGGGTGGCGTTAAATGATTTCCCCGATGCCAACCCCATTGGAGCCAATCCCTTGGACACTCGCAAGTTGAAGCCGACCGCCTGTTTTCAATGTCCCGTCGGTTGTGAAGCAATTATGAAAGAGGGGACCGGAGAGTATAAATACGAGGCAGGCTCCTACAGACCCGAATATGAGACAATCGCCATGCTCGGAACCAATTGTCTTAATGATAATATTGAATCAATAATTAAGGCAAACGATATTTGTAATCGCTACGGGATTGATACTATCTCCGCAGGGGCAATCATGGCTTTTGCCATGGAATGTTTTGAGAAAGGGCTTATTAACAAGGCAGATACCGATGGTATTGAAATGACCTGGGGAAATCATAAATCACTGGTTGCCATGATGGGAAAAATGGCCAGGAGAGAGGGTTTCGGTGATATATTAGCCGACGGCGTGAAAATAGCCGCGCAGAAGATAGGCAAGGGCGCCGATAAATATGCCATCCATATTCATGGGCAGGAGGTCCCGGGGCACAGTCCGGTTGCCGGGTTTCACTGGCCGGCGACTTATATCGCCAATGCCACCCCGGGTCGCCACACTCAGGGCTCGGAGGGATTCAGCCAGGAATTGATGCCCGAATATGACCGGGGGTCGTTTAGCGGCAGAGGTCAGGCACACAGAATAGGTACCTGCCAGCAGCATGTTGTGATGTGTACCGGTATGTGTCTCTTCGTGGTGGGCGCCCTGCCAGGCTATCAAGTCATCGCGGAGTTCATGAGAGCGATTACCGGATGGGATATAACCCTCGATGAGCTGCTGGTAGCCGGAGAGAGAATCGAGAATGTCCGGCAGGCCTTCAATATCCGCGAAGGGATAAATCAGCTACAGTACGAAGTCCCCGACAGGATACTCGGTAAACCACCGCATAAAGAAGGACCTCTGGCCGGAATTACCGTGGACGCAGATACGCTCGTTAAAGAGTATGTGGCTGCAATGGACTGGGACCTTAAAACAGCCAGGCCCAGTGAAAAGAAACTGAAAGAACTGGGGTTGGACGATGTAGCTCAAGAACTCTGGCAACATTAGTAGCCTGGAAGAAAGGGGAAGGTGTGAGATGAATTTCAGACCGAAAAAGAACCGCATCCTTGAAGCTCTGAAAAAGGGTGAAATTCCACTGGGCATGGAGATTAACACGGGTAATCCAAGCATAATCGAAATTCTAGCTTACACCGGATTCGATTTCTGCATGCTGGATATGGAGCACACCCGGCTAAATCGCGAGACCATGGAGCACTGCATCCGCGCTGCCGATGCTGCGGGGATAACCACTCTGGTAAGGGTAACTGAGAACGACCCCGGTCTTATCCGGCACGCCCAGGAAGCCGGAGCCCAGGGCGTAGTCGTCCCTCGCGTGAAAACCCCTGAGGATGTTCAGAAAACAATCGATGCCCTCCGCTACGGCCCCGAAGGTAGATGCGGGGTCTGTCCCTTGGTACGCGCCGCGAACTACTCGGATGACGGGTATGAGGAATATATAGAATATTCTAACCAGAACAATATGATTATTCCCCTGCTCGAAGATAAGAGCGGCTTTGAAAACGCGGAGCAAATTTTTACTCTTTTGAAACCGGGCGTGGATGCCATCGGTACGGGAATGGGAGACCTGAGATTCTCGCTGAGAAAGCCGGGACAGAAGGCAGATAGACAGCATCCTTACATTAAAGAGGCCGCCGCCAAGGTTGCGGCGCTCTCAAAGAAGACGGGTATCCCCATAATGGACATGGCGTTTTCTCCCGAGGGAGCGAAGGAGACGATAGCTAGGGGTACTAAAATATTGTTGTATTCTGTAGACCAGCTGCTTTTCTATAATCTCTTCCGGGATATTGTCCGGGCAGTAAAGGGATAGGAGCCTTAATCGTAACGAGCGGTTAAAAAATAATTCGAGGAGATAAAACGCGCTATGAGTAGCTTAAAAGGAAAAGTCGCCATGGTTACCGGCGCAGCAAGTAAGAGGGGCATGGGACATGCTATTGCCGTGCGACTGGCCAAAGAAGGAGCTGCTGTTGTCGTTACCGATAAAATTGCCGCGCCTCAAAGCCTTTTCCCCGGGGACGAGGGGTGGGGCGGTCTGGACACCATCGTCGCGGAAATCGAAGCAACGGGCAGGAAAGCCCTGGCAGTGACCATGGATATCAGCGTCAGTCAAGAAATTGACGCAGCCGTAGATAAAACCCTGAAAAAATTCGGGAAAATAGATATACTGGTGCACGCTGCCGCCATTCGCGGACCGGTGGGGGTTCCTGTCGTTGACCTTTCGGAGAAAGATATAAGGGCTATTATTGATGTAGATTTAGTCGGCTCCTTTCTGATTACCAAGGCGGTAGCCAGGGGTATGATAGCCAGGGGAGAAGGCGGCAGGATTGTTATTTTCTGCTCACTGGCGGGAACGCATGGCGTACCGGGAAGCGCCGCTTATTCCGCCGCCAAATATGGTACCATCGGGCTGACGAAAAGCCTGGCCCTGGAGCTGGCGAAGTATAAAATAAATGTCAACGGCATTAACCCGGGCATGATAGTAACGAACCTGAGAGACGATTCCTTTACTAAAATGGCCGAGGCTGAGGGCATTACTTGGGAAGAAGCCAGAAAGAGGGACCACAAGGCGTTATCCACACATATACCCTGGGGGCGGCTCGGCACGCCTGAGGAGGCTGCTGACCTGGCATTTTTCCTGGTCTCTGACCTTTCAACCTACATAACCGGTGAGGTAGTAGCACTCGGTGGCGGCGTCACCTAAAATATATCGATTAGCCGTTATTCCGGCTGCCTGAAAAAAGAGGAGACATAAGAATATGGCTGTAATATTTGACTTCGTTAAAAACTTTACCAGTACCAGGTATGAGGATATCCCCGGTGCGGCCGTGGAGGCGGCCAAGAAGGAGGTATTGGACAGCCTGGCTACAGCCCTGGGCGGTTCATCAAAGGCCGGCGTCGGGGAACTGGTCGATATGGTTAAGGAGTGGGGAGGCAGTGAGCAAAGCACTATCATCGCCTATGGGATTAAGTGCCCGGCCCCCAATGCGGCTCAGGTCAATGGCACGATGATACATGCCCTGGACTATGACGACGGTCATCAGGTGGCCCTGGTTCATATAGGGTGTGTAGCCGTGTCAACCTGTTTTGCGGTGGCCGAGCGTATGGGAAAAGCAAGCGGTAAGGAATTAATCACGGCTATCGCCCTGGGAGGTGATTTCCTGGCCAGGCTGGGATTGGCGAGCCGACCAGGAACCAGTGCTCTCGGCTCCGGCTGGCACCCTACAACCCTGTTTGGCTTCTTGGGCGCCGCCGCCATGGCCGGGAGGGTAATGGCTCTTGACGAAGAGAAAATGATTAACGCCCTGGGTCTCGCCTACCATCAATGCGGTGGCGCCGGTTCCGGCGTGGGTGATGGCGCATTGGCTAAAAGGATGGGTCCGGGACTGGCAGCTAAGGCTGGCATCACGGCCGCCCTGATGGCCGAGAGGGGTATTACGGGTGAAAGGGACTCTCTTGAAGGGAGAACAGGGCTGTTTAACGTATACATGGGAGGAGATTACGACGTTAAAATACTAACCGCGGATCTGGGGAAAAGATTTGAGGGAGTAAACATAGGGGATAAGCCATATCCTTGCTGCGGGCTCACTCATACTTGCATCGATGCAGCACTCGCTTTGATATCCCGACACGATATTATTCCCGACCAGATACGGGATATAACAGTCTATGGCGGAGATTCAGTATACGGTTTATCTCAGCCCCCGGAGGTAAAGTGCGTCCCACGGACTATTATTGATGCCCAGTTCAGCGTACCCTGGGTAGTGGCTACAGCGATTGTGAAGGGCAAAGTCACCGTGGACGACTTTACCGATGAAGCTATCAAAAGGCAGGACATACTAAGAGTTGCCCAAAAGGTAACTGCTAAACTTGACCCTGCCATGAACCGGCATGGTGTCGGGCCGGGTGGGGTAATAATAACGATGAAAGACGGGACGGAATACACCGAGGAGGTAGAACACTGCCTGGGTAGTGTTGAGAGACCAATGACATTTGCCGATTGCACCGCGAAATTCTGGGAGTGTGCTGCCTGCTCTGTCAAGCCACTACCCGTTGATACGGTTGATAAAGTAATAGAAATGGTCGCGGGTCTTGAGAAACTGGATGATGCGACTGAGATAATCAGGCTGCTGGGATAATATATCAAGCACGAGAGGAGGAAAAAAATAATGACTAAAAAGGACAACAATACAGAGATTAAAGAAATAATTTATTTCGAAAAACCACGCAGGTCAAATACCGACACGATGATAGAGTTTGTCACCGGGAAGATAGAGACCCTGGGATTACATCATGTGATGATAGCCTGGTCCAGTGGGTACACGCTGCGAAAATTTCTAGAAGCGACCAAAAATCTCAAGCTCAAGCTTGATATTGCGGCGGTAACCAATCCAAAGGGGGGGACCATCGGGGCAAGGAATGTGTCTATCGATGACGCGACCCGGGAGGAACTCGAGAAAAAAGGTATAAAAGTCTGTTATCTCAATGATGATTTACACCTCGGGGAACCTGCGGCCCCGAACCCCCACCAGAAGTTTCTCAGAGACATGCTGCTTCCCTGGCTTCCGGCACATATTGACCCTTTAAGCCTGGATGTCGGGGTGGATTTGTCCCTTTTTCTTACATTAAGCCAGGGATTCCGTGTCTGTGTGGGATGTCTGGTGCTTGCCGTAAAACATGGCCTTATCCCCGAGGGGGAGAGGGTACTGTGTCTTGCCGGGCAGGCTACGGCACTCGTCCTCCAGGCCGGCTCAACCGCAAGAACGTGCTACGTTAAAGAAATTCTCGCCTATGAACTGAACTCCGATTGGTTGCAGATACCCAGGAGAAATATGAAGAAAATGTATGCAATAACAAAATAAACTATTCCTGAAATAAATCCCCTTAAGAAGAGTAGCTTGGAAGGAGTGTAAAATGGCTGGAGGGTACATGGGAAAGCTGTTGTTCGTGAACCTTTCCACCGGTGAAATCAGAGAGGAGAAACCCGAGGAAAGCCTCTATCGAGACTTCATCGGGGGCTATGGCATCGGGGCCAGGATTCTTTATATCCGCCAGAAAGGTGGGGTAGACCCACTAGGACCAGAGAATACGCTCGGCCTGGTTACCGGCCCGCTCACCGGTACTCCGGCCACTTTTGCCGGCCGATACGCAGTAGTGGCGAAATCGCCGCTCACCGGCGGGTGGGGGGATTCCAATTCGGGAGGAAATTTCGGTCCTCACCTCAAGTTTGCCGGCTACGACGCTGTCTTCTTCAACGGGATAGCGGAAAAGCCGGTCTATCTATTTCTTGACAACGGGAAAGCCGAGTTAAGGGACGCCGGTCATTTGTGGGGAAAGGACTGCTTTGAAACTGAGGACACGCTGCGTTCTGAACTGGGTGAGGGTGTTGAGAGTGTCTGCATCGGCCCGCCCGGCGAGAAACTTAGCCTCATTTCCTGCATTATCACCAGAAGAGGGGCTGCTGCCGGACGCTCGGGACTGGGGGCGGTGATGGGCTCTAAAAAGCTCAAGGCGGTGGCGGCAAGAGGGCAGCAGGAAATCCCTGTATTCGATATCGAAGCGGCAAATAAACTAAGAAGAGAACATATAGCCGCGATGAAGAACTTCAGGGGTGGAATGGAGACTTTGGAGAGATTTCACAAGTATGGTACCTCTCACGTGGCTGAAGGTTTTGCACCTGCCGGTAATACACCGGTCAAAAACTGGGGCGGCATCGGCGTTGTTGACTTCCCCGATAGCTCCGGCCTCAGCGGTGATTCAGCCATCGCCAACATTGACAGGAGAACAGGCTGCTGGCATTGCCCGTTAGGTTGTGAAGGCAGACTTAAAGGGGGAAAAGGCGAGTACAGGTACCCCGCGGGCACCCGCCGGGTAGAATATGAAACCCAGGCCGCTTTCGGAACGATGTGTCTCAACAATAATACAGAGTCAATCAACATGGCGAACCATTTATGCAACTGCTACGGACTGGATACTATCTCTGGCGGCACTACCATCGCC
>JAUWYU010000199.1 GCA_030615655.1 Dehalococcoidia bacterium | reverse complement strand
TATTCAAGCTCTATCGTACCGCTTTTACCGCCACTTTTCCTCACCAGGCGGATATTCTCTATTTTCATGCCGCGGTCCACAGCCTTGCACATGTCATAGATGGTCAGGGCGGCGACCGCCGTAGCCGTAAGCGCCTCCATCTCCACGCCGGTTTTCCCGGTGCTCTCAACCGTGCTGGTAATTTCTATGGTGCTGTTCGCCTCGTCCAGGCTAAATTCAACTTTAATATTGCCGATAAGAACCGGGTGGCACAGCGGTATGAGGTCGGGCGTTCGCTTGGCAGCCATAGTACCGGCCAACTGAGCTACTGAGAGGACATCGCCTTTGGCCGTACCGCCCTGCTTAATCAACTGAAAGGTGGCGGCCTGCATCCTGACCATACCTCTAGCTACCGCCTCACGGACAGTATCCGGCTTTCCGGTGACGTTTACCATCCGGGGACGACCGGCATCGTCCATGTGGGTCAGTTCTTGGCCACCCATTTATAACCTCACCATTTTAATAATTTTACAACCCTCTCCCTGTGTCCCCCTCCCTTGGTAAGGGAGGGGGAAGAATATTAAAGAGAGGTTTCACCTCTCTTAGACTCTCCTTTTTAGCCTCCTACCTGAGAGAATGGCCTGCCTCTGTGCTTGCCGCCTTCATCCAGTTTATGGCCCAGTGGCTTGCGGGCAATTGCCTCTTCAATAAGGTTTTTCAGTTCGGCAACCGGGGCGCCGCGGCGCAGCGACTCCCTGAGGTCTATCTCATCCTCGCTCAGCAGACAGGGACGGAGCTTGCCATCAGCCGTAAGGCGGAGTCGATTACAGTGGTAGCAGAAATGCTCTGTAATCGGAGTAATGAAGCCAATGGTGCCGGTGGCATCGGGCAGGCGGAAGTATCTGGCCGGTCCGTTGCCAACATCGACCTTATAGGGCTCCATTTTACCCAGCGGGTCGAGGCGGTGCTTCATTTCCCTGACGGAGACGAGCCTGGAAACTCCGGACTCGTCACCGTTGACAGGCATATGCTCGATAAAACGCACGTGCCAGCCATCGCTGAGGGTCCTGGCGGCAAAATCGGGGATTTCATCATCGTTAATCCCGGCCATAACCACCGCATTAATTTTTACCGGGTTAAGTCCTGCGGTGCGGGTAGCCTCAATACCTTGAAGTGTGTCTTCCAGATTACCACTTCGGGTAATACGCTGAAACCTGTCAGGTTTGAGGGTATCCAGGCTGATATTCACTCTGCGCAGGCCGGCCTCTTTGAGTTCGGCGGCATGGTGTGTCAGCAGGGTACCGTTGGTCGTCAGCGAAATATCGTCGATAGTATCAATACCCGCCAGCAGCCGCACCAGTTCCGGCAGTCCCGCCCTCACCAGGGGTTCGCCGCCGGTGAGCCTGACCTTGTTTATGCCAAGCTCGGCGGCAGCCTTGGCTACGGTAAAAATTTCTTCATAGCTGAGAATATCATTATGCGACATCAGGTCGACGCCCTCCGCCGGCATGCAGTAGATGCAGCGCAGGTTGCAGCGGTCGGTTACCGAGATGCGCAGGTAGTTTATGGGACGCTGGAACGAATCAGATAGTCCGGTCATGATAGTAGCCTCCACGGGTATTATACATGAAATTATCTAAAATAAGCTATGGCTTTTGTAATCCTAGCTTCGTTAGTAGTTCGCGGGCTTTAGCGGCTGCCTGTCCCCGGTGGCTAATCCTGTTCTTTTCCTCCAGCGGTAGTTCCGCCATCGTTTTGCCCAGCTCGGGCAGGTAGAAGATAGGGTCGTAGCCGAATCCCTGGTCACCCGCCGGTGCCGTGGTTATAATTCCCCGGCACTCTCCTGAACAAAGCTCCACCATTTCATCGGGTTTGGCTATGGCAATCACACACCGAAAGCGGGCGGTACGCTTTTCCCCGGGCACTTCGTTGAGTCGTGCCAGCTGGTTGTTGTTTATATCTATGTCCGAAGCACGCTCTCCAGCATGGCGGCGTGATAATGGGCCCGTC
>JAUWYU010000085.1 GCA_030615655.1 Dehalococcoidia bacterium | reverse complement strand
TCCCAACCTGTGCGAGACAAGCATGAAATTCTTCCAGGAAGGGAACCTGCTGGACGGCACTTCAAGATTGACGGATAAGGATGGCAAGAGGGTCGGGCTGGGCAGCTTTATCGCCGGTTTTGCCACCCACAGCGTCATGCCGGAAATCGGGGCCATACGCGTGCCCGACCACATCAAGCTGCCTCCCGAGCAACTCTGCCAACTCGGCTGCTCGGTGGCCACGGGGTGGGGAAGTATCGTTAACGTGGCTCAGGCGCGTGAAGGCAACTCGATAGGGATATGGGGGTGCGGCGGCATCGGGCTGAACGCCATCCGTTTCGCGGCGCTGCGTAACTGCAATCCGGTTGTCGCCGTTGACCCGGAGGTATCGAAGCGGGAGATAGCCCTGGAATTCGGGGCTACCCACTTCATAGATTCAAGTAAGGATGACCCCATTCCCATAATCAAAGACCTCACCGATGGGGCGGGGCTGGAGTTTGCCATCGAGGCCACCGGCGACCCCGGAGCCCAAGTGCAGGCATGGTGGGCCATACGCCCGGGCGGTACAATAGTCGCTATAGGCATACCGTCCATCGATTCGGTTACCAATATTCCCATGTTTTACGCGCCGCTACATGCGAAGTCGATAAAGGGCACCCTATACGGCGAGACTCACCCGACAGAGGACCTGCCCAGCCTGATGGAGGTTATGAACACGGGCATTTTGAAGACCGATAAGCTAATTACCAGGTTGATTACACTGGAGGACCTGGATGAGGTCCGGGAGGCGATACTGGCCCGGAAGATAATAGGGCGCTGGGTAATTAAATACGACTAGCACGTCTAAAGGATATTATATACGACCCGAAATATTTTAGTTTCAGGCATCCCCAGAAGACACCGAGCTGGTAGGCCAGATGTTCCAGAAGGTAGAAAAGGAGGAAAACTCCAAAAGGCAGCCCGGTTTTTTTCACACAGTAGTCTACGATTGACGTGTATAGAATGGCGAGTCCGCCGAAAAACCACAGAGGGTGCCATAGAAAGCCGAAGCCGAATATCAGAACCAGGTAGTAGCGCACCAGGTGAAAGAAGGCGAAATAAAAGGAGGAAAGATAGCTCCTCAGGGTGGCACAGGCGACCTGCCGGAATGGAAGCACCATTTTGAATTTTTTCAGCGTGCCGGACCTACGAAGCAGGTCGAGCCCGAAGAGGAGCAGAATGGCGGCAAGGGGGTAGGGGTTTAACAGCAGGATGGAGAGGGTTAGTGCCAGGAAGGACAACCCGGCATAAACGGAGATAAGAAACATCTTTCTCTTATCCCGGTGAGTTCGATAGAGACCGGCCTCCGAGGTGCCGTATTCGCTGCGCCGTCCCAGCATTTTAACGAGGTGATTGCGGTGCTTGTGGGCAACGCCGCCGAAAGGAACGTAAAGAAGGGTGTAGCCGAGGCTTCTCATCCGCCAGCAAAAGTCCACATCCTCTCCCAAGCGCATACCATCCTTAAAGCCGCCGGTCCTGAGAAAAGCCTCGCCGGTAACCAGCATATTGGCCGTGGGCACGTAGAAGCTGGACTCCGTATCGCCTTCGAGGAGGAGTCGTTTGCCCATATTGAGGGACGAGGAGACCTCTTCGTATCGGTCCAGGAAACTGTCTTTGTAATAGCCGTCAACGTAGCCGCCCACCGCCCCGACGTCTGCCGTCTGGAAAAAGGGGATGATTTCCCTGAGCCAGTTCTCCCGCGCCATGCAGTCGGCATCGAGAAAGGCCAGGATATCACCGTGAGCGTTTTCGGCCCCGATGTTGCGGCAGGCGGCCTGGCCTCTGGACTTTGCCTGACGGATGACTCTGACGTCAGGGGAATCAACAACCTCAGAAATCACTTTTTGTGAGCCGTCGTCCACCACGATTATTTCCAGCCTGTCTTTGGGGTAATCGAGGTTCGACAGCGATTGGAGGCACTCGACCAGGTCTTCAGGCTGGTCTTTGACCGGTACAATAACGGAGACGCGGGGGAAGTCGTCTATTTCGGCCATTCTCTCTAACTGCAGATATCCCTTCGAAACGAGCGACAGCAAGACACTTAACAGACGACCGGCATCGAGGCCGGGGTCCTGAGAGACGAATCCAGATAGTCCGCCCCCCTCCCGGAGGTGCTTGAGGAGTCGGAAAAGAGATTCATTCAAGCGGAGTATTCTAAGTGGCAGCCTGGAAAGAAGAAAGTAGCCGTCGGGGTCTTCTCGCAAGCAGACGGTATCCGCTAATGAAAAGCCGAATTCTTTCATGGACCTGTGGCCGGCTTAATCACGCCCTCGGCCAAAAGAAGCTCAAAGAGCTGGTCGGCCAGTTCCTCGCCGCTACCTTCAAGCATCCGGCCCTGCCGCCTGGAGATGCCTCCCTCGAGCAGCTTCAGGATTCGGTAAAAAGCCGGCAGGGAGCTTTCCGGCGTGGGCACTTTCCTGGGTCTGGGTCTCGGGTAAGCAAGGCCGGTAACCCAGGTGGGGTCATTTTTCAGTTCCAGTGGGGATATACCCAGGTCGGCAAGGGAAAGCGAGACTATTTCACTGTATTTACTCTCTATAAGCCTGTCCAGAGAAGCGTAAGGCAGCTTGCCTTCTCCCTTTACCGTGATAACCGCCGGCAGAGAGCACCGTACCTTTTCCCGTTCTCCCCGGCCGGCGTCTCTGGTAAGATGGATAGCCTCTTTTTCTTCGACCAGCTCAAGTCCGACAACACTGCCGACACAGGGCAGGTCAAGCCAGGCGGCCACCAGGGGGCCTACCTGACCGTTACCGGTGTCCATGCTTACGGCTCCCGTAAAAACGAGGTCGGCACCGAATAGGGTTACGGCTCCGGCCAGCAATTTAGCTTTTTGATGAGAGGATAGTGACACAAAGCCTTCATCCCATATTCGCATAGCCCGGTCGGCACCTAAGGCCAATCCATTCCTCAAGTGGCTCTCCACCCTTTCCGGGCCGATAGAGATAAGGGTGATTTCAAAGAGAGAGTCCGTATCCGGCGACCTGAGAGCGAGCGCCATAGCCAGGGCTTCGGCGTCGTTCGGGTTCAGCCTGAGGGGCAGACCTTCCCCGAAGACCACTTCATTCCTCAAGCCAAAATCAAGGCTCAGGGTAGAGTCAACCACCTCTTTCAAGCAGACGATAATCTTCATAGCCGTTCTTCTAGGTCAGGCGATAACAGACGCCGTAGCCACCGCGCGGGTAGCTCCAGTCCAGCGCTCCTTTATCACAGATTACATAGCAGGCGCCGCATTCCAGGCATGTTTCATAGACAACACTTAGTAATTTCGTTTCTTCATCAAAGGTGTAGCAATTCGCCGGGCATGTCAAGACACAGGCACGGTGGTCACAATCCCGGCAGATTTCCTTGTTGACGATAATATGAGGCTGCTCGTCAACCTGGAACTGCGTCAGCTGCGGTAAGTTCTCCACGTTCATAATAAGGACCTGCCTATCTTGATGCCATCGGAGACCAGGCCTTTCAGGCCTATCTTTTTCAGCGCCTCTTTGCGGGCGAGGCGCAGGAGTTTCGACCTGGGTGTGCCTTCGACCCGGTACACCTTTTCAAGTATATCGGTGAGAAGCTGCGGATAGGTCCGGGACAGGCGCTCCAGGCGCATCATACCCACGGCGTTTTTAAATGTCTTCATGTCCTTGATGATAAAGCTGCCGTCCAGCTTCTTCTTGTATGATGAGAGCATCCGGGCGCTGTAGTCGCCGGCTTCTATGGCTTCAATAGCCGTTTCGGCGGCCAGCACGCCCGAAGTCATGGCCAGATTGATTCCTTCCAGATTGATGCCATTGGTGTAGCACAGGCCGGCGGCATCACCGGCGACCATCATGCCGCCGGTATAGACATGGGGCATTGACTTAATCCCGCCTTCGGGGATAAGGTGCGCCGAGTATTCCAGCGGGACGGCGCCTTTGATGAGCTTTTTCACCTGCGGGTGCTCCAATAGTTCATCCAGAACGTCATAGGGGGCTTGGCCCGATGCCTTCAGGGAGTCGAGGTGCACCACCATACCGACGGAGATGCTCTCGCGGTTGGTGTAGAGGAAGCTGCCGCCGCACAAGCCCCCTGTTGTTCCCAGGAAACTGATATCGGCACCCTCGTCCCGGACAAGATGGAATCGCTCGTTTATGGTGTCCTCAGGCAAGCCTAAAAGCAGTTTGATACCCACGCCTAAATCGCCAGGGCGAAAATCCCGCCTCAGACCGGCTTTTTCAGCCATAAAAGACATGACGCCGTCGGCGGCGATAACGATATTGCCCCTCAGCTCGCCTTCCCGGCCTTTAACGGTGACACCGGAAATCTGGCCGTTTTTCCGAATCAAATCTTCAGCGGTGCAGTCGCAGAGCAGCAGGGCACCTTCTTTAACGGCTTCGCCGGCGAGCCAGCTATCGAAGGCCGGACGGAAGACGGTGCAGCCGTTGTAGGGCGGCTGTTCGAAGTTCCCGTTTTCAAAAGTCAGGGAGACGGCCGAGTCCGGGGTCATAAAGGCCAGCACCTTTTTATAAACGTACCGCTCCAGGGGGGCCCTTTCCCAGAAGGAGGGGAGCATTTCGTTAAGAACGGGGGTATTGTGGAGCAGGCCGCCGAACATGTTCTTGGCACCGGGGTGTTGGCCGCGTTCCAGCATACAGACGTTCAGTCCGGCGCGTGCCAGTTTAAGGGCGGCCATGCTGCCGGCCGGCCCGGCTCCCACGATAATAACGTCAAAGTATTTCGCCATTGCTTTTCGCGCGCCTGATTCTTTCTATCAATTTGGGCAATATGTCCCTGAGGTCAGCGGCGGCGCCCACGTCCGAGTTCTGGAAAATAGGCGCCCGCGGGTCGCGGTTAATGGAGACGATTTTCCCCGAGTCCTGAATGCCGCCGACGTGGTGGGTCGCCCCCGATATACCCAGCGCCATGTAGAACTCCGGGCTGACCACCTTGCCGGTCTGGCCAATCATGCGCTCTCTGGGGATTTTCCCCTCGTCAATGACCGGCCTGGTAGTGCCGATAGAACCTTCAATCAGTCCGGCCAGTTCTTCAACCAGAGGCAAAAGCTCGTCGGTAACGGCGCCCATACCGGCGGCGATGATGGTATCGGCCTCGGCGACATCCACGGTTTGAAAATCCGCCGGGAAGAAGTCAAGGTGTTTTACTCTTATCGACCCGGGGGACAGTTCCGGCTCAATAAGCTGAGTTCTTACTTTACCGGTCCTGGCAACGGGGGTTATGTTTAAAACTCTCGGGTCCATGGTCACGAGCATAGTCGTCGGGGCTGCCTGAAAAACGACCTCCTGATACAGCTGGTCTCCGTAAACGAAGCGATAGAATCTCGGACTCTCCGGGTGGGACAGGTCTATCCGGGCGCAGTTAGAAACCAGGCCTGTCTCCAGGAGCGCCGCCAGCCGCGGCGCCAGCTCCCTGCCGACCGCAGCGTGTCCCATCAGCAGAAGCCACGGTTTATCTTCCTGCATTTTCGCCAGAAGAGCCGCCGAGTAAGCCCCGGCGGAGAAGTATTTAAGAGCGGGGTCGTTAAATACGTAAGCGCTGGATACTCCATACTGGCCGAGAACTACGGAATAGTCCGGGGTCTGGTCGCCGAGCACCAGCGCGGTTACGGTGCCGCCGACGCTTTCCGCAATAGATTTAGCCTCGGAGAGAAGTCCGAGACTCAATTTGCTGATTTCAGCGTCGCTGCCGTTTATCTCCGGCAGCACCCAGATTTCTCTTGGTTTGGCCACTATTTTCTCCCTTTATCCCCCCTGGATTCCCGCCTTCGCGGGAATGACATTTTCGTGGTTCTTTATAAGGGGACTTCCACAGCCATGCACTAAATCATACGGCCGACTTTATCGCCTTCGAGTATCGCCATGTCTACCTTGCGCGGCGCCACGCAGTCGCCAATCCGGTAAAGCTCCCTGACTCTGCCCTTCAGGGCCATGTAGAGGCCGTCTTCAACGCGGTTACCCATGGCCAGCACGATAGAGTCGTAGCCGCTAATGGTGTACCACTCGTTGGAATAGACGTTGAAGCCGTTTACCTCCAGACCCTTGATTTCCATGACGGCGTAGTCCGCCGTGAAGGTAACACCCCTCTGCAGAAGGCGCTGACGGGTGAGATTCATATCCTGAACCGGCCCAAGGTCCTGCCCGACAAATAGAGAGGATGTGAGCATGTGCACTTCTCTGCCCCGGTCGGCGAGGAACTCGGCGGTAGCCGTTGCCTGGTGATGTCCATCGTAGTCAATGAAGAGGACCTTATTTCCAGGGTCGGCCTCGCCGGTGAGTACCTGCCAGACATTGAAGATATTGGGGCCGTCAGCACCTGGCACCGGGCATTCCTTGGGAACCGAGCCGGTGGCGATAATAACGACGTCGGGATTCTGTTCCAGGACGAATTCCGCGGTGACCTCCCTGTTCAGGACTATTTCAACCGGCAGGAGCTTGAGCTGGTTTTCCTCGTTGCGAATGACGGAACCGAGCTCATCCCGCCCGGCTCCTAATGCTGCGATGTTAATCTGGCCTCCCACTTTGTCACTCTTTTCGTAAAGCGTCACC
>JAUWYU010000092.1 GCA_030615655.1 Dehalococcoidia bacterium | reverse complement strand
GATTATCGCCTTTTTCGCAATCCTGTTCACAGGAAAATATCCACGCGGCTTATTCGATTTTAATGTGGGAGTCCTGCGCTGGGCATGGCGGGTGGGCTTTTACAGCTACCAGGCCCTGGGCACTGATAAGTACCCGCCGTTTACTCTCGAATCCGTCGAGGACTACCCGGCTGACCTTACCGTAGCCTACCCCGAGAAGTTATCTCGCGGGCTGGTGCTGATTAAATGGTGGCTGCTGGCAATACCGCATTATATTATTATCGGTACCTTCCAGGGAGGCAGTAATTCCGGTGGTCTGATATTTGCACTTGCCATTTTTGGCGCTATAGCGGTGCTGTTTACCGGAAAATATCCACAGAGTATCTTCAAGCTGGTCATCGGCTTTAACCGCTGGGTGTACCGCGTGTGGGCATACGCTGCCTTAATGACCGATGAATATCCGCCCTTCCGCCTCTGGGACGATTAAGGCTCTATCTGGCATTCAGGACAAAAATAGGTGCCGCGGTTCCTCACCACGATGCGCTTGATAGGCGTGCCACAGTCGGGACAGCTTTTACCGGCCCCGTGAGCCACCCTGAACTCGAAATGAGCGGTGCCGATATCACCGCCGGGGCGAAAATAGTTCCGCACACTGGCTCCCTTATTCTTGATAGCCGCCCGGAGCACCCGTTTTATAGCGCTGTGCAGCCGCTTAATCTCATCTTTTGAGAGGCTTCCCGCCGGTTTCATAGGGTGGATTCTGGCATCGAACAGGGCTTCATCGGCATACATATTGCCGATACCAGCAATCACCGACTGGTCAATTAGCACCGGCTTTATCGGCGCTGTCCGATTGCGCAGGCGCTGTGCCAGGACCTCAAACGTGAAGTCACCCTCCAGCGGCTCCGGGCCCAGCTTGTCAGCCACGGCACTCTCATCACCACCCAGCCACATCACCCCGAACTTGCGCGGGTCCCTGAAATGGAGCGCCGCTCCGTCATCCAGATGGAACACGGCACGGGTAAACCTGTCGTCAGACGGGTTTACCAGCAATGAGCCGGTCATCTTCATATGCATTACCAGTATCTCGCCACTGCTCAGGCTGAAGAAAAGGTACTTGCCGCGCCGGCTCAGGCCGGTTATGCTCTGCCCGATAACACGGGAGCGGAACTCTTCGACCGATGTCTGCCGCACTATCCCTTCCCAGTGCAGGGTAATACCGGTAATATTACGCCCGAGAACATGGGGCAATAACTCATTCTTTATCGTTTCCACTTCAGGGAGTTCCGGCATTTTATTACTTCATTTCACCCCAGTTTCTGCCCTCTTTGGTATCCACCTTCAGCGGGATGCTGAGTTCCACAGCCGTGGACATTACCTCCACAACAAGCTGACGTATCGTTTCCATCTCGCCCTCCGGCACTTCAAAGACAAGCTCATCATGCACCTGGAGCAGAATCCTGCTCTTCAACTGCCGCTCTGACATCTCATGATACAGGTTTATCATCGCCACCTTGATAATATCGGCAGAAGTCCCCTGCACCGGCATATTGATGGCCATGCGCTCGGCCGCCTCTCTCACCTGGCGATTAGACGAGTTAATGTCGGGAATAAAGCGCCTCCTGCCCAGCAGCGTCTGTACATAGCCGCTCTGCCTCGCCTGTTCCTTGGTAGCATCAAAATATTTCCTTACTCCGGGATATTTCTCAAAGTAAGCGGTGATAAACTGCGCTGCTTCCTCGCGGGACAGCTCAGTTGCCTGCTCCAATCCGTAGTCGCTCATGCCGTAGATAACGCCGAAATTAACCGTCTTGGCTAATCTCCGCATATCCGGCGTTATCTGCGAAGCCTCGATACCGTATATCTGGGATGCTGTCGCCGCATGAATATCCTCGTCATTCCTGAAAGCGCGCAGCAGGCTTTCATCCTGAGACAGATGAGCCAGAGCCCGCAGGTCTATCTGCGAGTAATCTCCCGCCAGAAGAGAGTAGCCCTGTGAAGCGATAAAAGCCTGCCTCACCTGACCCCCCAGTTCCCCCCGAATCGGGATATTCTGCATATTGGGCTCACTGGAGGAAAGCCGCCCGGTAGCCGTCCTTGTCTGGTTAAAACTGGTATGAATCCGGCCGGTTTTGGGATTCACCAGACCCGGTAAAGTGTCAATATAGGTCGACTTCATTTTGGTTAACTGGCGATATCCCAGGATGTTGCCGGCTATCGGGTAGTCCTTACGAAATTCCTCCAGTACCGATGCCTCTGTTGAATACCGACTCTTACCCCTGCGTGTCGTCGGCAACTGTAATTCATCGTAAAGAACACGGCCCAGCTGCTGAGGCGAGTTTATATTAAATTCGTGACCGGCCTGGCTGTATATCCTCTCTTCAAGCTCGACTACCTGCTTGCCAAGATGCTCCGACATATCCCTTAGAATCCCGGTGTCCACGGCCACGCCGTTCCTCTCCATAAGCAGCAGCACCGGCAACAGCGGCATCTCAATATCAGTAAATAGTGACATCAATCGCTGCTGCTCAAGCTCTTTCTCAAACAACCTCGCCAGCCTTAATGTCATGTCGGCATCAGCACAGGCATAGTCGGCTGTCCGCTTTATGTCAACCTGCGACATGGAAACCTGTTTGGCGCCGGTACCAATAAGGTCCTTGATGGGTGTCATCTCAATACCCAGTTTGCTAAAAGCAAGCGCCTTCAGACCCAGGGATTTCTCCCCCAGCAGGTAGGCGGCAATCATGCTATCGCAGGTCAGGCCATTAACGACCACCCCACACTCCGCCAGAACCATCATATCGTACTTGCCATTGTGGGCCAGCTTGGCTGACCCGGCATCCTCGAAAAGAGGTTTGAGACGGTTAATAACATGCTCAAGCGGCAGCTGTGTTATCTCATCCAGGATGACATGACCCACCGGAATATAATAAGCCTCGCCCGGAGCGACCGCTAAAGATATGCCAACCGGCTGCGCTAGCATCGGGTTCAAGCCCGTCGTCTCCGTATCAAAAGCAAACGAACCTGCCGCTAACAGGCGGTTTATCAGCTCATCAAGGTCTTCGGTAGTTGCCACGATACGGTAGTTGCCCTGGACCGGGCTGGTCGCAGCCTGTACCGTGGCCGACTCCGCTTCCGTGCCCGGCAATTTCGGCAGCAGGCTGAAAAACTCAAGCTCACGAAGGAAATCGGCCACTTGTTTTCGGTCGTACTGGCTGACCCGGCTGTCCTCCATATCTAAAGACACCGCTACATCAGTAACGATAGTGGCCAGTTCCTTGCTCCGGTGAGCCAAGGCTTCATTCTGCCGCAGCAATTCCTGCAATTTAGGCGGAGTTACTTCATCAATATGGGAATAAACATCTTCAAGAGTGCCAAACTGCTGAATGAGCTTGACCGCCGTTTTCTCGCCTACACCGGGTATACCGGGGATATTATCAGAGGCGTCGCCCACCATGGCCTTAAGGTCGGTAATATACTCCGGAATTACACCATATTTCTCACTGACCGCGGCCTCGTCAAAAATCATGGTATCACTGAAGGTCTTACCTGCTTTAGGATAAAGCACTTTTACGTGGGGAGAGACCAGCTGCATGGTATCGGCATCACCGGTAACAATAATGGTGTCAATCCCCTGCTGACTCGCCTGCTGACTCAGAGTGCCCAGAACGTCGTCGGCTTCGTAATTATCAACCTCGAAGAGAGGAATACGGAAGGCTTCTACCAGTTGCTTCACCCGCTCCATCTGTTCAACCAGTTCATTGGGAGTCGGCGGGCGGTGCGCCTTATACTGGTCAAAAAGCTTATGCCGGAAGGTAGGCCCCTTCTTATCAAAGGCAATGGCATAATGGGTTGGCTTCTGCTCGCTCAGCACCTTGAGCAGCATCAGAGCAAAGCCATATACAGCACTGACGACCTCGCCGGTTTTGGACACGGTCAGCGGGGTTGCCTGCCGGTATCTGGTCGCCCCGAAAGCATGGTAAGCGCGGTGAACGATAGCATTACCGTCGAAGAGCACCAGAAGGGGTTTGTCCATAGCCTAATTATAGCAGAGTCAGAAAGCAAAGAGTTAAAAGTGATGAGCCACCTGTGCTTATGATACCGGATAGAATTAAGTTGATTGCTCAGGTTCGACCGCCTCAGGCAACTGCTGTTGTGCCCGGTATTGGTCACGCCCGTATTTGGAAATCTCTACCACGGTGGCCGCCAGCGGGCCTACCAGCAGCAATCCCCAGAAACCGGCGACATAAGCGCTGAAGACCAGCAGGACTATCATAACGGCGGGGTGGATACGTAAATAGGCGCTCTGGATTTTAGGAACAAGCAGATTATTCTCCACCAGCTGGACACCCAGGAAGAGAACGACCACCCACAGCGCTTTCTCCGGTGCCATCGCCAGAGTTACTATTACCGCTGCAGCCCCGCTTATCCAGGGACCGAGGATGGGTACCAGCTCCATTACGCCCGCCAGGAGGGCCAGAGCCAGAGAAAAGGGGACTTTAAGTATCAATAACCCGATAAAGGTGAAATAACCGACAATAACCCCCAGCATTATCTGAGCCCTGATATACCTCCCCAGCACTCTTTCTACTATGTTGACCACATTCCGGGCATGTTCGGCAATACCAGGTGTCATTGCCGAAGACAAACCATTCCTCAACTTCTCAGAATCTTTCAGAATATAAAAGAGGAAAAAGGGCAGCACGGCGAAACCAAGAAACATGGCGAAGGTACTGGGGATTGACGAAACCGCTCCGAACAAAGCATCGCGAATTGTTTTCCCCAGGTCGACACCACTCTGAAGCAGTTCCTGGCTCACCTCCTCCTGTATCTCTATAGGCAAATTGGCGATAACGCCTTCAAACCACTCCTGTACACGCAGGATACTCTGCCCGATAAAGTAAGGTGCGCTTTCTACAAGCATTACCGACGCATCAATAACAGCCGTCACAACAATATAGGCAAAACCGCCAACAAGGCAAATGAGCAGAATGAACGCTATCAGAACCGAAATAACCCGCCTGAAACCCGGCCATTTATGGCGAGGCGGCAACTTCTTCTCCAGCCACAAGACCAGAGGCATTAAAAGGTAGGCAAGAACAAGGCCGATGGCAAAAGGAAGCACTACGATTCTCATTAAGTAGAGAATCCACAGTACTATAATGATACCCAGTATTAAAGATACCAGGCGCCAGTGTTTAGTAAATATATTTGTCAATTACTGTGATACTCAACTAATATCTATTACGGCATGCAAAGCAGGGCAGCAAGGCAAGCCTGCCCTTAAAAATACGCACTGAATAGGCAGGACAACTAGCTTTCTGCTTCTTTATGCCCGAGCCTTTCCCGTACCTTCCTCCCGGCCTCGATGGCCGTCTCCTTCACCTTTTCCGTAACTTCGCCTGCCTTTTCCCTAACCTCTCCCGCCTTTTCTTTCAACAATGCCCTTGTCTCCTTCCCTGCCTTCGGGGCATAGAGAAAGCCAACTGCCACCCCAACCACGGCGCCAATAACGAAACCAATTGCAAAGCTGCTACCTGTATCTCTATCACTCATCTGTATCTTCCCCCTTCTTTTTCGTAAATCGACTGACCATGTTAATTGCCTGTCGTATACCCTGAACGAAGGCGGCTACCTGAGCCAGAGGCCTCGCCACTTCCGTTTCCACGGTAGACGAAAGGTTCTCCACCGTTTTGGTAGTTGCCTTCACTGAATCGAGTATCGGTCGGAGCCGCCGATAAAGTAAAAACGCCAGCACCGCCAGGAAAAGCACCACTACCGTTGCCCCCAGACCGAAAATACATACCACCAGGTCGCGGAACCATTCAATACTCACTGGTCACTACCCCCGTTTCTAAGAATTGCTATACGCACCATATAATTGTAACCCCCTTTGCCCGCCCTGTAAAGAAATTTTAGAAATCATTAAGCAGAGTGGCCTGAATAGACTGTAAATAGGAAGTATCGTTATGCCCGGTAAGGATTAACCCCGCCCTCTCACAACTGAAGCGGGTAATCCCGCATGTATCCAGCCTTATGTTCCAGAAATGAGAATTGTCCAGCCCCAGCAGGGCACAGATTAGCACCTTATTCACGACGCGATGCGACACCAGGACTATCCTCCCCTCACCACACCTCAGCACCGCATCCTCAACGAAAGGCATAACCCTTCTCCTGACCTCTTCCAGGCTTTCACCCCCCGGTATTCTCACCTGTTCGGGAAGGTCTGTCCAGTCTCTATAAAGCTC
>JAUWYU010000109.1 GCA_030615655.1 Dehalococcoidia bacterium | reverse complement strand
ATCCTGCTTATGTGCTTCATGCCCTACAAGGTCTCCGCGTGAGCCCATATGATACACTACGTTGGGGTCTTCCAGTTCAGCCAGTGCGTCACAATTACCGTGCTGAAAGGCCTCTTCCTCGGCTTTGATGAATTTTTCCGCGAACTCTTTGATGTCCATTTGAGTTCCTCCTTTTTGTTTATTGCTTGGGAGAAAATGACTCCACATTTCGATACCAGTTCGGGATGTTATTATATCAAGACCTAATACTTATTGTTGCCGTTTGAGAGAATTAATACTGGTCATAATTCACGTTGGGTTCATTGAGGGGATCCACTCTGGTTGCCGTTTCCCTGGCAACGTTCATGATATCTAGGTGAAGGTCTGGACCACCATGGAAAAATGCAATTCTTGTAGGAGTTATTTCTAACACTCTTTCATTAGAATTCGAGTCCTCGAGCATTGGACCCCAGTTTTTGTATACTTCAGGGCGTTTCTCCTTGAACATTCTGATAAATCCTGAATTTTCATCATCCAATGGATGACCTTTCAGGGCCACTATCCCTTCGATTTGAAGATTGTTTATCGATAGTGCTACGTTCTTGTTCGCTTGCATTTGCTTGAATTTTCGCGAGTTCTCGCTTGTAAAACACCATATTTTTACCCCATCTGACAGAATCATCATTTCTCTGGCGGTAACGTAGTTACCATCCGAAGTAGCCAGAACTCCATGCCCGGTTTTTTGAAGTTGCTGTGAAAACTCCTGTTTCAGTTCATCATAAGAGATTGTGGTTGGACTCATGTATTCTTCCTCCTTTATTTATAAATGGTGACATAATAATAGTCCCCGCTTAATAATCTGTCAAGTGTTTGTCAAATACGCCTGTAAACGTGTAGAATGTAAGGGGAACCAGGATTTATCCCCGCTATCAAAAATTGCCATCTAACGATGAATCTGTTAATCTATTGCCCGATGAAAAAGAATAAATTCTCTGGTCAGGAGGACTGTATTGAAAGAATTAGCTGAATTAACGATAACCTCGGATGCCCCCGGCGCCAAGCTTTTTATGCTCGGCAATGAAGCCATAGCCAGGGGAGCCATAGAAGCCGGAGTCCAGGTTGTGGCGGCTTACCCCGGCACTCCATCCAGCGAAATCACCAACACCCTGGTGAGTGTCGCCAAGGAGACCGGCATGTACGCCGAGTGGTCGGTCAATGAGAAGGTGGCTATGGAAGTTGCCATGGCGGCTTCGGTAAGCGGGCTAAGAGCTATGGCGGCAATGAAGCATGTAGGCGTTAACGTAGCCCATGACCCCCTGACGACAGCCGGTTACATGGGTGCCAGGGGCGGTCTGGTACTGGTTTCGGCTGATGACCCGGGGCAGTGGAGCTCACAGAACGAGCAGGATAATCGCTATATCGCCAGACAGTGTTACATACCGGTCCTTGAGCCTTCCTCGGTCCAGGAAGCCAAGGACATGTTGGTGGATGCTTTCAGGCTCTCCGAGGAGTTCAAACATATTTTTATGCTGCGGTCGGTGACCCGGCTGTCACACGCCAGGAGCGACGTGGTACTGGGGGCGATAAACAAAGAGAAGAGGGAAGGAGAGTTTGTCAAAGACCTTCACAGTCTGGTCTGCCTGCCGGCTTATTCCAGAGGCAGCCGGCGACGGATGATCGAGAGATTTGCCAAAATAAAGGGAGCGGTAAATGATTTACCTTACAACCAGCTAAAGCTCAATAAGGGAGCGAAGCTCGGTATTATTGCCTGCGGTATCTCATACGGTTATACCCTGGAAGCAATCCGGTACATGGGGCTGGAGGATAAGGTCTCTCTGCTGAAGATTGGCACACCGTACCCGCTGCCAGAAGAGATGGTAAGGCAGCTACTGAGTTCGGTATCGGAAGTTCTGGTCGTAGAGGAGCTGGAGCCGTTTGTCGAAGACCAGGTCAAGATTGTCGCTGAAGATGCCGGTATTATAATCAAAATTCACGGCAAGGATGTAATTCCCATAGCAGGGGAGCTGTCCACACGCCCGGTTGCCGAGGCAATTAGCGGGTTAACGGGAGCCCAGCCGCCAGTCAATTTCGCAGAGCTGGATAGAATTAGAGAAGAAACCGAACCACTTTTACCGTTCAGGCCGCCAACCCTGTGCGCCGGTTGCCCGCACCGGGCCTCTTTACATGCCATTAACGTAGCCTGCCGGCGATGGAAACGCGAATACGGGACAGAATGTGTCCTCGTGAGCGACATCGGCTGTTACGCTCTGGGAGTTTTTGAACCGCTGAACGCGGATGATATTGCCGTCTGCATGGGGGGCGGCTTCGGTATTGCCACCGGTCTGGCACAGGTAATAAAGGCCCCGGTGGTGGGTCACCTGGGCGATTCCACCTTTTTCCACTCCGGAATACCGCCGATGATAAACGCCGTTTTCCATCAGGCAAATGTAACTCTGGTGATTCTCGATAACTCAACGACGGGCATGACGGGTTTTCAGCCACACCCGGGTGCCCCGGCTGGAGATGAACCCAAAATAATGCCCGAGGATGTAGCCAGGGCATGCGGCGTGAAATTCGTTGAGGTTGTTGACCCCTTTGACCTGACAAAAACCGTCGATGCTCTGGAAAGGGCCATAAGGTATAAAGGGCCTGCGGTTGTGATTACCCGGAGGATGTGTAGCATCCTGGAACAGAGAGAGAAGAGGCGGCAAGGAGTGGCCATAGTACCTTATCATGTTGACCCGGAGAAGTGTGATGGCTGCGGGGTGTGCATCAATTTGCTCGGTTGCCCGGCTATTATCAAGGATGATGACAGGGTAACCATAGATAGTTCTCAGTGTCCGGGCTGCGGGCTCTGCGCTCAGGTCTGCCCACATAAAGCAATAATATCAGGAGTGAAAGATGGCAAAGACTAAGGAGCTTAACGTAATAATCTGCGGGGTTGGCGGTCAGGGGGTTGTCCTGATGTCGGAACTACTGGGCAACGCGGCGGTCAGGGACGACATAGAGGTTAAGGGTTCCGAGGTGCTGGGGATGGCGCAGAGGGGAGGTTCGGTATTCAGCAACATCAGGCTGGGAAGCGGCGTGTACGCCCCGCTTACGCCGGAAGGGAAGTGCGACGTTCTCGTCGCGGTTGAGCCGTCGGAAGCGCTCAGGAACGTGCACTTTCTAGCGAAATCCAGTCTGGTGGTACTTAACTCCAGAGATGTAAAGCCGTTTACCGTTTTTCTCGGTAAAAGCGGTTATCCCAGCCTGGAAGAAATACTGGACAAACTCCATAGAGTAACCGACCGGGTAATCACGCTGGATGCCACACAACTCGCCCAGGAAGCCGGCAGCGTACAATCGGCCAATGTCGTGATGCTGGGCACGTTATACGGCACCGGGCTCATGCCGATAACGGTGGAGACCGCCAAAGCGGTGCTTCAAGGTCGCTTCAAGGGTAAAGTGGGAGAGATTAATATCAGGGCTTTTGACCTGGGTTATGAGGAAGTCCAGAAGGCACTGAAGGGCGCTCCGGTAAAGTAGTGAGATAATCCCGGCTGCCCTCAGAACATCTACGGCTTAGCCCGTAGCGTATATATCCCACCCAAGCCCGCCTTCGGGGCATTTACTGCTTATCCCACCGGTAAATTTACACCCTGCTTAACGAGATTATCATGTAAAGCTTTGTAATCGACTTTTCTGGGCTGGACTCCGGCATCGACAGCCAGGGCGGCAGCCGTACCGGCCGCCTGACCGTAGGCTATGCAGGGCGGGATGATGTTGAAGTACTGGCTGACGCTATCGGTTGAGGAATAGGCACGGCAGGCCACCAGCAATCCGTCCACCCTGACAGGAACCAAGCAGCGGTAGGGTATGCAAATAGTCGGATGCCTGGCGGAAATTTCACCGTTATCGTTATTGGCCAATACGACTATGGTGTCCTCGTGGACTTCGTCAGTCTCCATATCTTCATCGGTGAGGATGTATTCTCCAATGACGCGGCGGCCGCCCTGTGTGCCAAGCTGGGGGGCTGTCTGCATGATGAAGCATTTCTCAAAGCCGGGGACGTGTTTTCTTAAGAACTCGTAGGTAATCAGAGCACGCTTGCGACCCCGTATATCTATCCTGGTCAGTTCTTCAACATCGTGAGTATCAGAAGACTCGGGCTGGATTTGAAAACTGTGGTACCACAGGACGCCTTCCTGGTTATCCAGTATGCCTTTAATATAGTGTGCGTAACCGCCCAGCTTGGTAATCTCCTGCGTAAGTTCGGCGTGTTTTTCAGGCTGAGAGTCTCTAAAGTCCTCGTATTTCTTGATATCGACATTGGTCATCCAGAACGTAAAAGCCAGCCAAGCCGTCCTGCGCTTGTTGCTGAGCTCGCTGTCAAACTCGGCTCCGGCCGCAACGAAAATATCGCCGTCTCCGGTAGCATCGATGACGACCTTTCCCAGTATAGCCTGCCGGCCCGATTTGCTCTCGAAGAAAACGCCCTTAACCGTATCGCCGTCCATAATGGGCCGGGTGCCCCAGGAATGGAGCAGCAAATCGGATCCCGCTTCCAGCACCATGTCATTCAGTTCGTCCTTGAGCATCTCGGGGTCAACGACGGCGGTGTACAGCACCCTCTCCTGTCCGCCGAGATTGGGGTCCTTGCGTACGTAGAAATTACCCATGTTGGCGTTAAGGTAGTAATCGACTATCTTCCTGTCCGTGGTGCCCCAGTGTTCTTTCTTCGGGTAAAAAGCGCCGCCCCTGGCAGCCAGCCTATCTATTATTTCCTGGTTCAGACCGAAGATGTGCTGTTTACCGCTGATGTCGCTGAGGTTGGGGAAAATGTTAACCAGTCCGCCGCTAGCCATACCGCCCAGGTGGCCGTATCTCTCGATGAGCACCGTTTTAGCGCCGCTACGCGCGGCGGCAATCGCCGAGCCGATACCACCGGGGCCACCGCCCACCACCACGACATCGGCCTCGCGGCAGACCTTGATATCTCGGGCGGGCTCCGTAATTGTTTTAACTAAAGGTACTTTCGGCATGAGCAACCTCCGGGGCAATGTGGCTTACTACCCCTGATTATTTTTAGAGTGGCGGTGATAACTGATATTCAGTTTTATCCTACGGCTGCCTTGATTTCCGGCAGCGGGACGCCCTGCTTGGCCAGCTGTTTTTGCAGCGCCTTGATATCCACCTTCTTGGGATTAACACCTGCTTGCAGCGCCAGCGCCGATGCCGTACCGGCGGCTTGTCCGAAGGCGATACAGTGCGGGATGAGGTTAAACCACTCCTGGACATGCTCATCCGAGGAGAAGGCCCGGCAGGCAACCAGCAGATTGTCCACGTTTTTAGGGAGCAGACTGCGATAAGGAATATACATGAGCGGGTGGTCCAGGGATTCCTGGCCGCGGTCGAGGTCAGGGAAGATGGCGATGGTATCCTCGAACGGCTCGTTGTTGGCCATGTCCTCTTTGGTAAGCTTGTATTCCCCGATAAGTCGTCGGCTGCTGCGCGTGCCCAGCTGTGGACAGGTCAGTACGATGAAGCTCTTTTCGAAGCCAGGCAGGTTCTCTTTCCAGAAGTCGTAGGTAATCATCATTTTCTTCCGGCCTTCGAACTCGATTCGGGTAAGCTCTTCGACATCTACCTGGCTCTTGTTGGGGTAG
>JAUWYU010000187.1 GCA_030615655.1 Dehalococcoidia bacterium | reverse complement strand
TCAGTAATGATGCTGGCCGATACTCTCCTTATATTCGACCATCTCACTCACACCATCAAGGTCGTTTCTCATGTCCACCTGGATGGTGATGTTGAATCCGCTTACACCGAGGCTATCAACAGGATAGACAATCTGGCCGAGAGGCTGAAACAATCGGTCCCTCTCCAGGCTTCACATCAAACTCGCCCCACTGAGTCGATGGTATCATCGAACCTGACTCAGGCCGAATACGAAGCTAACGTGTCCCGCGCCAAGGAATACATCTACAACGGCGATATCATCCAGGTTGTCCCATCGCAGCGTCTGTCCCGGCGCACCGAGGCCACTCCTTTTGCCATCTACCGCGCCCTGCGTTCCATAAATCCTTCGCCTTACATGTATCACCTCCGTCTTGGCAACTTTTACATAGTGGGGACATCCCCCGAGCTCCTGGTGCGCGTGGAGGACGGCGTGATATCCAACCATCCCATTGCCGGCACGCGCCCCCGCGGTCATGACAGCGCCAGGGATAAAGCCCTTGAAGAAGAACTGAAAAACGACGAGAAAGAGTGTGCGGAACACCTCATGCTGGTGGACCTGGCTCGCAATGATGTCGGTAGAATCAGCGAGCCCGGCACAGTTGATGTCACCCAGTTCATGGACATCGAGCGCTACTCGCATGTAATGCACCTGGTTTCTCATGTTCAGGGCAAACTCAGGGATGGTTTTTCCCAGTTTGACGCTATGCGTGCCTGCTTCCCGGCCGGCACAGTCTCCGGCGCCCCCAAAATACGGGCTATGGAAATCATCGCTGAGCTAGAACCGGATAAAAGGGGGCCTTATGCCGGTGCGGTCGGCTATTTCGATTTTTCGGGAAATATGGATACCGCCATTGCTATCCGCACTATTGTCATCAAGGACGGTATTGCCTATGTACAGGTGGGGGGCGGTGTCGTTGCCGACAGCGTTCCCGAGACAGAATACCAGGAAAGCCTTAACAAAGCCCAAGCATTGCTCACGGCTATAAGCCAAGCGGAGGCTGACTGACCATGCTTTTACTGATAGACAACTATGACAGCTTTACCTATAACCTCTTCCAGTACCTGAGTGAACTGGGAGAAGAAATAACGGTGGTCAGAAATGACCGTATGAGCCTCGACGAGATGGAAGAGCTCTCGCCGGAGCGCATCGTCATCTCCCCGGGCCCTGGCACACCGGAGCAGGCCGGCATTTCTAACGAGGTTGTCCGCCGTTTCGGGAGTCGTCTCCCCATCCTTGGTGTCTGCCTCGGGCACCAGTGTGTCGGCTATGCCTACGGGGCCAAAGTCGGCCATGCCGGTGAAATCAAACACGGCAAATCTTCGCTGGTGCACCATGACGGCAAAGGCGTTTTTAAGGGGCTTCCCAATCCCTTCCCCGCTATTCGCTATCATTCCTTAGCGGTAATGCCCGATAATATACCCGACTGCCTTGAAGTAAGTGCCAGAACGGATAATAATATCATCATGGGCCTGCGCCACCGACAGTTTCCGGTGGAGGGAGTACAGTTCCACCCGGAGTCAATCATGACCGAAGTGGGCAAGGATTTACTCAGGAATTTCGTAAAAAGGAAAAATAACCATGATTAAAGAAGCCATCGGCACTTTAGTCGAAGGTCGTTCGCTCAGCTTTGAGGAATCTTCTGGAGCCATGGAAGATATAATGAACGGCATGGCAACCCCGGCCCAGATAGGCGCCTTCCTTACCGCCCTGCGCATCAAGGGGGAAACCTCCGAAGAAATTGCCGGGCTGGCCAGCGTCATGCGTGCCAAGGCGACGCCGGTAATAGTATCCGGCCCCACCATAGACATCGTCGGCACGGGCGGTGACGGCTCCGGGAGCTTCAATATCTCTACCGCTGCGGCCTTTGTCGCCGCCGGCGCCGGACTCAAGGTAGCCAAACACGGCAACCGCGCCATGTCCAGCCAATGCGGCAGCGCCGACGTCCTTGAGGCGCTCGGGGTAAAAATCGAACTCGGCCCTGCTGCAGTAGCCACATGCATTGAGAAGGCAGGCATCGGCTTCATGTTCGCTCCTATCTACCACCCGGCAATGAAGCACGCTGCCTTACCCCGTCGAGAGATAGGCATACGCACCGTCTTCAATATCCTCGGGCCATTGACAAACCCCGCCCGGACCGAGCAAATGTTGCTCGGCGTTCCTAGCGAAGAACTCGGCGACAAGATTGCCACCGTCCTTTATCGTCTGGGGACGAAACACTCCCTGGTGGTGCACAGCCAGGACGGCATGGATGAAATTTCAATCAACGGCACTTCGCTTATCTGGGATATCAGTGAAGACACAATATCGCCTCCTTATGAAGTATCACCCGAAAGCTTCGGGTTAAGAGCGTCAAGTACTTCTGAGATCAAAGGGGGCTCGCCCGAGGAAAACGCCGCGGCGCTTCGGCGCATTCTTGATGGTGACGAAGGTGCCCTGCGTGACGTGGTGGTTATGAATACGGCGGCTGCGCTCGTCGCCGGCAACTTAACGGTAGACCTGAAAGATGGCGCCAGATTGGCCGAAGAAGCCATTGACAGCGGACGGGCTAAGGAA
>JAUWYU010000062.1 GCA_030615655.1 Dehalococcoidia bacterium | reverse complement strand
TAAGGTTTCCGCAAAAGGAGGGTCGAGAAAAACGGTAAAGTTATTGACGTGCTGGCCGCCGTTAGCATCGATGACGCGGACGCACTTGCCGGTGTCGATGGAGCTGCCGCCGCCGACGGCGACCACGCCGTCGCACTGGCCATCCTTGAATATTTTGTAGGCTGCCATTATCTCGTGGTCCTTGGGGTTGGAAGTGACCTTATCATAGATTTCCGTGGCGACGCCGCCGTAGTTCAAAATGCCCTTGATTTCATCAATGATGCCCGTTCCCTTGAGGCCCGAAGTCACAATGATAGCTTTTTTCATGCCGGCGGCTTTACATTCGTTGCCGATTGTTTGATAGGCTCCCCAGCCCAGGGCTATCCTGGGGATAGGGTTGGTGTAAATGATGGGAAATTCAAAAATCTCTTTATTTATCACGGATTTCCTCCTTACTCAATAAAATACGCAGTTATTTATATCCGGAGCAGAACCTTGATGTTTGTCTCTTTATCGTTAAGCAGTGCCTCAAATCCCAGTTCCACGGCGTCTTTGAGGGGTACTCTGGACGTGATAAGGCGTGCGGGGTCAATTCTTTTATCAGCAAGCATCTTGACGGCCGTCCTTCCCTCGTGCACATAGATGGAGCTGCCCACCATATTTATTTCGGTGAACATAATAGTGCTGAAGTCGAGTGTGCCGGGTTGTTCAAAGACGCCGGTAATAACGGCGGTGCCACCCCTGCGGGTCAGTTCCACGGCAAGCTGGGGGGTATCCGGGCGGCCGACACATTCTATGGCAGCGTCCACGCCCGGCCCACCGGTAAACTTTTGCAGTTGCTGCGCCGGGTTTCCGTCGTCGAGGTAAAAAACTGCCGTAGCGCCCAATGACGAGGCGAGTACACCCCGGCCTTTATGCTTGGCGACGACATAAACTTCGGATGCCCCGGCCGCTCTAGCTGACAGCAGGGCACAGAGGCCGATGGCGCCGTCCCCGACAATGGCCACGGTATCTCCGAGCCGTACCCCGGCCTGCCGGATGGCGTGAAGGGCTACAGCCAGGGGTTCGACCATGGCGCCGGCTTCGTCCGATACTTCATCCGGGAGCTGGTAGCAGGCATAGGCAGGGATAACGAAGTATTCCGCCATGCAGCCATCGATAGAGAGACCGGTGAAGTCCTGGTTCACACACAGATTGTACAGTCCCTTTTTACAGACATAACACTCGCCGCAGTAATAATAGCCGACGCCCGTTACCCGGTCGCCGACCTTGAAACCGGCTACTCCTTCGCCCACAGCGGCTACTTTCCCGGCAAACTCATGGCCCATCGTCAGCGGCGCTTTGTCGGGGGCTATCAGGCAGGGGCCGGCGGCATACTCCTTCAAGTCGGTACCGCAGATACCGGCCAGAGCGACCTTCACCTTTAGCTGTCCGGGCCCGGGCGACGGTTCCGGTACGTCTTCATAACGGAGGTCTTTTCTGCCATGCCATCTCAGTGCTTTCATATGTTACACTCTCAGTTGATTACCCGCTATGGTAATTGGGACACCAAGCTATTATTAAAGACCACCTGGGTTTTGTCAAGTTGGGAAGCGTTCGGTTGCACCCGGGCTACCAGTGTTTTTTCCTCTTTATGGTCCTGTGGATTTTTACCATTTTCGCCTGTTGTTTACGCATATTTTCCTCAGCTCCACGGATTAAATCCACATTCTTCAAGCCATGGCTCAGGTAGAACTGAAAGATAGTCAGATACTGCATGAAATTCAATTCGGCGGGGCTGCACCTGTAATCAATATTTAATAACCTGGAAAGCAGTTTTAGCTGGGAATACGTGAAAAAGTTCTTCAACGCTTTCTTAATCGTCCGGTCTGCTCCTTCCCGGCAGAAAACAACGAAGTCCTTGTACAGACCGTAATACCGCTCTGGAACCAGTCGGCACCTTCTCTTTTCGACCTGAAGTAAGACGATATCTACGGACGGCACGGGATGGAAATCCTGTCTTTTGAAATGATAGATGATATCGACCCAGAATATCGGCTTGATAAGAAGCGATGCCAATGTGTCTACCGGTATTCCGGTAAATTTCTCCGCCGCTTCTTTCTGAATTATCAGATAGCAGTCTTCCGGAGGGTCCTTGTTGAATAATATCCTGTTAACGATGTCGGCTGTCCGGATGAAGGGTATATTTGAAAAGACCTTATATTTCTGGCCTTGAGGGAAGTCCCATTTCAAAAAATCGATGCAGTATATTTTAAACTTATCCTGATTGATGAACTGCTGCTTGCATTTGAGATACAGCTCATCATCATTTTCGATGGCAATTACCCTGGCCCCCTTTTTTATCAATGCCTCACTTATGACCCCAGTACCGGCGCCAATATCATATACCAAATCACCTTTTGTGATACTGGACTGATTGACCAGTTTCTGGATAATTTCCCCGTTTACTATCTCATTCTGAGAATACTTAATATTAAGATTGCTTTCAGCAGAACTCACAGTGCTCACCTACCTGTATAGATTGGTATTAAGGGGGAGTACCAACCCAAGGCAGCACTGCCTGTGAGAATCAATACTGAAAAGTGAATAAATTGATATGATAGCGTTAAGGGGAAAATGTTACCATGAATTCAATGAGTATCGAGGTAAGGCAGCAATTCCCGACGATAGATAGCGGGGGCTATCACTCGAACAGCTTAACAGTCAACAGTTATTGCGCCGCCCGGGTCTTAGCGGGAGCCGATTCTGGTTCTGCCGATTCGAGTCATCATCAATTGCTTACCTCTAAATATATAGTCTAACGGGATAAAGTCTAGCACAGGCGAGCATCGATTTCAATAGACACCGAACCGAGGTTAATTTCAGTTATTCGCAAAAGCGTAGTTGGGGACCAGTCCCAGCGAATCCAGCGGCCATACGCTGAGCCATGCTTTGCCTATGATAACTTCGCGGTCTACCGTCCACCCATGGTGGGAGTCATAGCTGCCATTACGATTATCTCCGAGGACAAAGTAGTGGTTCTCAGGTACGGTGTATTCTGCCAATATGTAATTCGGGGGCTCGTTAAGGTAAGGCTCTTTTAAGGGGGAACCATCAATGTAAACCGAGCCAGCTTTAATAGTAACCGTCTCACCCGGGAGTCCGATTATTCTTTTAATAAGAGGCTGGCCGTTATTTATTTGGGGATTGTGGAAAACGATAATATCGCCCCGGGCGGGGTTACTGAAGACGTAGGCAGTTTTATTGACAAAGACCCGCTGTCCTTCAGAAATATTGGGTGTCATTGATGTCTGCTCTATGATGCATTGATATAATGCGGCCTGAAAAATCAAGCATACTAACGAAGCCAGTATCAGCGTTATAATAAAATCCCTTATGAATACTCTCAAGCTACAGAGTCCCGTCTTATCAGATGGATTTCTCAGGCAGCATAAACCACTATAAGTCACCCAGTATTATTTTTCAAGCGCATACCAGCCTCCTTACTCATGGCATGATAAGCTGCTAGAATTTGGGGTGCCGCCTGTGATATACCTGATAGAAAGTTTTTAGCGTCTATCATAAGGTTCATGGAGGGAGATATGGCAACACCACCGATTAATAGCAACACGGCTGTCAAGCTGGTATAATGGGACAGGAAGGGAGTAGTTTCACACATGGAAGATGCAATCGTTCACGAGATAAGAGAGGCTGCTATTAAGGTAAAGGAAAACGTTGAGCTTGTCATAGTGAGCAAGAGTGAAGTGGTCGAGCTGGCCATTGTGGCCCTTCTCTGTGAAGGGCACATCCTCATCGAGGATGTGCCGGGGGTGGGCAAGACCGTATTGGCCAAGGCGCTGGCGAGGTCTATCGGGTGCAGCTTCCGGCGCATTCAGTGCACACCGGACCTTTTACCTTCAGATATTACCGGCACCTATGTCTATAACCAGCGGACATCGGATTTCGAGTTCCGCCCGGGGCCGGTGATATCGCAGGTGGTGCTGGCGGACGAGATTAACCGGGCAACTCCCAGGACGCAATCGGCACTCCTGGAAGCGATGCAGGAACGCCAGGTTACGGCTGAAGGCGAGACCAAACCGCTGCCCAGGCCTTTTCTGGTACTGGCCACTCAGAATCCAATCGAGCTGGAGGGAACCTTTCCCTTACCCGAAGCGCAACTCGACAGATTCCTCTTAAAAATAGAAATAGGTTACCCTTCTATCGAAGACGACCGGCTGATACTGTCCCGCTTCAGGCAGTCCGACCCGCTGGAGGAATTATCGCCGGTAATCTCGCCTGATGAACTCCTGAAGATGCAGGCAGCCTGCCGTGAAGTACATATTGCCGACGACGTTGAGGATTACATCATCCGCATTATTCACGCCACCAGAACCCACGATGCCGTGCAGCTGGGGGCCAGTCCGCGGGCCATGCTGGCGCTGTACAATGCATCACAGGCTCTGGCGGCAATCAGGGGGAGGGGTTTTGTGACGCCGGATGATATAAAGTACATGGTTACTCCCGTACTTATCCATCGCATTATACCCAAGTCGGAGAGCCGGCTGCGCGGCTATAAAGCCGGACAGACTATTAAAGATATAGTTGATTCCGTATTCGTACCGGTGGAAGAGGAAGCCGTCACCGGAGAGGAATAGGCGATGCGGGGCGACTACTGGCTTTTCATCGCGGTAGTGATTCTGATTATCAGCCTGGCAATACACCAGGTGCCGCTTTTTTTAATTGCCCTGCTTTTTGTACTGACCGGCGGCGTATCGCGGCTGTGGAATCGCTTCTGCCTCCACCGCGTCGAGTACCGGCGCAGCCTGAGCCAGAAAAGGGTCTTTTTCGGTGAAGAGATTATCTATGAGGCAGAGATAACCAACCGGAAGCCTCTACCGTTGGCGTGGCTGCATATCGAGGACGAACTTCCCGACCAAGTGACCCTCCTGAAGGGTAAAGCAACTGTGATGAGGGAGGGCCGCGTCATGCTCAGTAACATATTTCCCATCAACTGGTATCACCGTGTGAAGCGCCGCTACCCGATACAGTGTCGGCAGAGAGGCTTCTTTGTCTTCGGGCCGGCATGTATTCGCTCCGGGGATTTATTCGGTCTGTTCCGTCGGGAGATGCACGTTGAAGAGCTGGACTATCTTATGGTGTTTCCCCGGCTGGTCCCGCTGGAGAAGCTGGGCATTCCATCAAAGCAGCTTTTCGGTGATATCCGTCTGAAGAGCCACCTTTTCCAGGACCCTGTGCTCACGGCGGGGATCAGGGACTACCGTTTCAGTGACAGCCTGAAGCGGATTCACTGGAAGAGCACCGCCCGGCTCGGTAAGCTGCAGACAAAAGTGTACGAACCGACGACTACCGTAGATATCAGTATTTTCCTGGATGTGCGCACAATTAAGGCGCCTTACTGGGGGAGTATTCCCCAGCTCCTGGAGCTGGGGATAATAGCGGCGGCATCAATTTCCAAGCATGCCCTGGAAGCGGGTTATCGCGTCGGTCTTCACGTCAATCAGCTGACGTTTTTTTCAAAAGGGATGGTCAGAGTGCCGCACAGCCAGCATGCCGACCAGTTGCTGCACATACTGGAGGCCCTGGCGCAACTGCACCAGATGGAGGCGATGACGGCGAACCGGTTTATCGAGCAGGAAGCCTGGAATTTCCCCTGGGGCAGTACCCTGCTGGTTATTTCGGCACAGCCTACCGATGAACTACTGGCGACATTGCTGGATTTGAAAAGGGCAGGGCGCAGTGTGGTTCTCATCAAGGTGGGCGGCACTCCGCCGGAGATAAGCGCCGACAATTTATCCATTTATCACATCCGTGACGATGTTGCCTGGGAGGTTATAGAGCAAATCAGCATAAAAGGGCCTTAAGCCTTAATCACTACCCGTGATGGTGCTCGACATAGCATAAATTGTGATGAATATAATCAAGAGGACCGATTGGTCAGCCGTTGTAGTCTACCCACTGGCGGTAGTCCTTATGGAAGCCTTCTGGGTTTTCCCCTGGCTGGTATGGGTAGGGGTCTGGCCCATGTTTGCCGAGTCGCGGCCGGTTTTAAGTCTGGTGTCGGTTATAATTGTCCTGGCTGTTTCGCTGCTAGTGACCAGGGTATCCATCAGGCAGAAATGGACGTTGTGGCTGATGCAGTCGGTTGTTGTCGGCGGCGGGTTCGTCACAATGTTCCTGGTACTGCGTTTTGAATACGGAGCCGGGTATACATTTTTCAGTGGTCAGTGGTTTACACACATGGGGCAGATGCTGGGCGCTACCTTTGACAGTCCTAATCCTGTAGTGCTGGCTCTGCCGGTGATGGTGTATCTCTGGTGGCGGGGGATGCAGCTGGGGCGCACGACCTCCTACTTCAGCAATATCTACCGTTCGTTCGTAATTGGAATGGTGGCGCTTATCGTATTGATTATACTCTGGCAGGTCAGTTCGGGAGCGGGTGATGAATTCGAGGGTCCGATTTCCAGTATCGGTCTGTACGTAATAGCGTTCTTCTTCTTCGGTTTAATTGCTCTGGCTATCTGCCATCTGTATCTGATGCGCCGCCGGATGCCCAGTGGAGACACAACCCTGACATCGGGCTGGCGCTCGCTGCCGGTAATGCTGGGCGTCATCGGAGGTATTGTTGCTGCCGGGTTTGCGGCTGCCAGCCTTGTCTCAGCCGAGTTTTTCACGACCATAAAGCAGGGGGGCAATGTCATCCTTGATGCACTGGGTAAAGTAGTTCATTATATCCTGATTCCGTTTAACTATGTGTTCGAAGGCATCTTTTACCTGGTGCAGCTGATTATCAACTGGCTGCGGGGTGGGGTAGAACCGGAACCTTTAGAGGGCATCGAACCTGGTGTTGAAGGGATGACGGAAGTTGTGACGAAAGATATACCGCCGATAGTGACCACGATACTTCAGTGGCTGGTAGTGGCCGCTATTGTTGCCGTTGTTGTGTATATACTGGCGAGGGCAATAGCCCGCTACCGCGACAGGCTGGACCGCGATGATATAGAGGAAATACATGAGTCGCTCTGGAGCTTGAGCGGGTTACGGGAGGACCTGCGGCTGCTTTTTAAGATGATGGGGGAGAGGTTTAAAAGAAAACCGAAACCGGCCAGAAGCGTTTATTATGATGATACAACGGGCCGTCTGGAAGTCCGGGAGATGTACAGGCGTTTGTTGTGGGAAGGGGCCCGCTCAGGGGTAGTACGCCGCAGGCATGAGACAACCTTTGAATATGAGGGGCGACTGGGACAGCATGTGCCCGATGGCAGGGAGGAACTGGCCCAGATTACCGACCTATATACCGAAGTCCGCTATGGCGGAATCAGGCCTGAAGAAGAGAAAGTAGATAGCGCCAACGGTCTGTGGCAGACACTCCGCAGCTTATTGAGGGGACTCCGGGGAGACTAGCTTATTCTTTATCAGTTAACTCCCCCCAAGCCATGTGGTTTCATGTTCGGTGTTCAGGCTAATCGCGCTAAAGCTATAAGGCTTATCGACTCTCCTAGTTATCAGCGGGCAATGCACCAGTCCCTTAGGGGCAACGACCACGGTGGGGGTGTCAAATACATGTATTTCCTGTTCCTCACCCATGGCTATTTCGATTTCCGCCCCTAAATAGTCCGGATTATCGGGGTCGAGACCGACAAAGAGCAGGGCTTCATCATTGGGGTGTACATGCGGGTCCTTTTCATGCCAGGCGCCGAGTCCGGTGTGAAACGCCCAGGTAAAATTCAGGTTGAATCCCTCCATATCCTTACCGTTCCACCAGGCGATGTAGTCGGCATTCCCTCCCGATTTGCGATTTATATCACGTAAATCCAATTTCTTCACCAGGTGCCCGTATTTTACCTCCGCTGGGGGTGGTCCGTTTTTTACCGGTGCACTGGTGTGTGTATATTCTCCACCAAGATAAATCATCATACCACCAAATGGTATATTATCGGCGTTCCTGAATACCATAGGTGCGTGGGGGAAGCCCGGGGGCGCAATGATAACGCCGGGTGAGTTGAGTACGTGTTTTTCGCCCTCATCACCCATCTCTACCTCGATTTCCGCCCCTAAATGATTCGGATTATTATAGTCTAGACCCGTAAATACAAAGCATTCACCATAAGGATGT
>JAUWYU010000151.1 GCA_030615655.1 Dehalococcoidia bacterium | reverse complement strand
AAATCAATATCGCCGAAGACGCCGCCCTCAATCCCCTCCTGCTTGAAAGCTTTGAGCATTTTTATGAATTCAGTCTCATAGTTATCGCCGGTGGTGCGCCGCTGAATTACCGGTATTCCCATGGCCTGCGCCTGCACTCGTATTACCTCGGCCGATATTCCGTGGCTCCAGGAGCGCCGTCCGTCCTCGGTTATGGTATTGGCCAGATAGCGGACATCCAGCCCGCTGACTATCGCCCGGTGACAGGCGAGGCAGCTGTCTTTACCGCCGCTCCATGAAGCAAAAACCTGAGACATGCTAACTTCTATGTTTTAAGATGGGAAACATCGTTCAGTAAGCTTAATATGGCTCTCTGGGGATAGGTTTCAATAATGCTTAGTGAGGCATGGTCAAGTTGTACCTTTTGCCAGTGCTTCATGTCTATTCCAAGCAGGTGGCAAATCATCAGTCGCAGAGGACCGCCGTGGGCGACGATGAGCACTGTTTCCGTTTGCTTATGTTTTTTCAGCCGTTTCAGAAACATCTGCACCCTGTTGTCAAGGTCGTCGAGGCTTTCGCCGCCGGGAAAACTGGGGCGTGCGTGCCAGTTATTCAGTTCCTCGGCCAGCCTGGGATGAAGTCGCTTTATCTCCGTGAAGGTTAATCCTTCTACGTAGCCAAAATTACACTCACATAGTTCGTCACATGCTGTGATTCTTGCCTGGTGTCTGGAGGCAGCGATTTCAGCAGTCGAGTGGGCGCGACTTAGTTTGCTGGTGTAAACGGCGCTAATTTTCTCCGCTGCCAGACGGTCTCGCAGCTGTTCCGCCTGCCTGATACCGGTATCGCTCAGGGCAACATCGGTCTTTCCCCAGAACCTGTCGTCATGGTGCAGCTTGGTTTTGCCATGTCTTACCAGAATTAACCTTGCCAATAGTACCTTCTGACCTGGTCAACCGCGGGGGCTGATAAAATACGCTGGATTTTATATTTAGTGTCTATTCCTCTTCCTCGGCGCGTTTTTTCAAATATAGCTGGGGATAGGCGGACATAATATGTCTCAGGGATTCCAGTCTGTCTCTAATATCGCCGGCAATTTCCTCATCGGCGAGAAGCTGTTTGAGGCGTGACTGGTCAAGGCTTAGCACCTTCTCCCACAGTCCCTGCGGTTCCAGTAAGGCTTTTACATCGTCTTCGTTGAAGCCCAGCCTCTCTATGAGCTTATAAGTAATTTCGTGCTCGCTGCCGAAAACCCGGTTTAATTCCTCGGCCTGGCAGAATTCAATAATAGTCTGTTTCGCCTCGTCAAGCTGCATCTGCAGCTCTTTTATCTGCGCCTGGAGAGAGGCGTAGCGCTCGACGGCATCCACGGCGGCAATGCCGGGCAGGAGTTCCTGACGGGCCGGCTGTGGCGTGGCGATTATATACTGGTGGCGGTAATAAGGGCAGTGCTCGGGGAAGTCACAGGGGCAGTACTGGTTCTCAACGGCGGGGAATTTTTCCTGAACAATATTATCGGCCACTTCCACTACCAAGCGTCGGGCCTGCTCAAGTCGTGCCTCGTCCCGCGGCGAGCAGCTGCAGGCGGTGTTTGACCTGAGGTGGTAAAGGGTGAGCCTTTCTACGGGAAGCTGCCAGGTCTGCTCGGCGGCCAGCTGGTATATCGTCAGCTGTAAATCCTCCTCCAGATAAGCGGCGGTAAACAGCTCCTTGTTCGTCTTGTAGTCAACGATGGACAGCCCGCCGCTTTCCAGTTTATCCACTCTGTCAATAATGCCCCTCAGCTTGATGCCGTCGATATCGATGTAAAAATTACGTTCCAGAGCTACCGGCATACAGAAATCGGGGCTGTGGATTTCCCAGAATCTGGTCAGTATATCCCGGCCGTAATCCCTGTATCCGGCTTCCTCTTCGGCTGATTCGTACCCGGCGGAAAGCCAGTTCTGCTCGTAATACTGTAGTAGCTCTTCCATGGTAGGGGGTGGGGGCGTGCTGACCTTAAAGAAGCGCTCAACACAGTTGTGCATGGTTGTACCGAAGCTGAAATACCACTTGTCCTTCGGCTTGAGACCGTCGATATACTGTAATTTGTAGCACAAAGGGCAGGACCGGTATAGAGAAATCTGGGTAAAACTTAGAGGTCTAATCGTTATCCTCCCATTATTTTGAATAAACGGCAGCCCGGGAGCTGTAAAAGGGCACCAGTGTTTTTAAAAAACCTGAGCTTCACTTTTTCAGACTGTTGATAAAATCATCCAGCGTCATGGCGGCCAGAGTATTGGTCTGCAGGGTTCCCCGTGAACCCAGCTCGATGGCTACCCTGGCTATGGCCTCGTTGTTCGGTGCTTCCAGGATATTGATGAAATCATACTGCCCCATAACGACATACTGGGCCAGTATCTTCACCCCCATTGCTTCAACTTCTTTATTAACCTCTTTGATCCTCTGCGGGTTTGTTTTTACCGTTTTCCTGCCTTCATCAGTTAAATTGGTCAGCATAACGTAAAGAGACATAATCCCCCTCCTCTTATCATATTTTCCCAGAGCCGCTGGTGCCCTTTACCTGCCTCCGACGGCATTTATATCATGCGACTTGTTTTGGTGTTAACAGGCTATGCACTTAAAATTATAAGATTTAGTACAGGTTTTGTCTATAGTCAATAAAAACATAATCCTGCCGGAAAATGTTTCAGTCTCAATTCATGGTATAATATGGTCGAAAAATAAACGAGAGATAAGGGACAATCCAACATGAGATAACAAGCCACCTCGCCCAATTCGTTCACGGAAAATAAATCTGCATGTAGCGGGAGGTGACTTATGTCTCTTGAACTCAGAGATTCGAATATCCACGGTAAAGGTGTTTTTACAACAGAGCGCATCCGCAGGCACTCTGTAATCTGCAGGGTAAAAGTAGTCAGGGAAATCACCGACGAACACCCATTAGACACTGATAAGGGCGAACTGCTCCACCATTGTCACTGGTATCCGGACGGCACCATGGTTCTGCTGGCGGAACCGTACTGCTATTTAAATCATTCGTGCGACCCCAATACGTTCTACTACACGGTAAACAGGGTCTCGTACTGCCTGGCGATGCGTGACATCCGGGAGGATGAGGAACTGACCCTTGAGTACAGCCTGTGCAACCTTAACGGGCTGGTCTGGGAGTGTCAATGCGGATTGCCGGACTGCCGGGGGCGTCACCGGTGCGGCTTCCGCAACATGGACGAGTCACGCCAGATTAAGTACCTGCCGTATCTGGACCCCTTTATCGTGGAGGTTCATTCGGATTCAATAAAAGGTATTCTGGATAGACAAGTAAAGGGGTGATTAGATGTTGGAGAGCATAGCCTCCCTGTTTATAGCAGAATTCTATCACTCGCAGTATGGGTGTCAATTATCCTCAACTACTACTATACCGTTATTTCTATAGTTGCCATACTTATATGCCCACCACAACATAATCCCAGCGTATCCTTCTGCACTGATTGTCGAAGGTCTAGACGGTTTAAAACCATACCAATCCATGAACTTTACATCAAAATGGTCAAGTATGTTGTCAATCAACTTCTGGTATTCGCAAAGTATAAAACCAAAGTATTGTCTAAAGTCCTCACACACCTTAGAAGTAGGTCTTTTCATACTGAAATGTCCAAGAATGGTTTTGCCGTCTTCGCCTCTTCTAAAAGAAACTAGAAGTGATTCATAATTATGCTCCAAATCACCTCTCCTGCCCCTCATTTCAGGAAAGTGTACAATTGTTTGTCTGAGTAGCGTGGAAAGGTCTTCGGGTAGTTTCCCATTTTTAGCTCTATTAAGAAGGCTATTAAAACTTTTAGTTACTCCTGAATTTGGTTCGTTTT
>JAUWYU010000128.1 GCA_030615655.1 Dehalococcoidia bacterium | reverse complement strand
GGTGGTCTGGATTCCAGCCTGCGCTGGAATGACAGGAGGGCTTGGGTGGGAAAAGATAAGAAGGAATAAAAATTGACGGCGGTATTGGCGGGTTATTAGAATATTACCAGTGACTGGTAAGGAGAGGGATATGAAGCATATCTGGGCGCCGTGGCGTATTGAATATATCCTCGAAGAGAAACCGGAGGGTTGTATTCTGTGTGAGAAGCCCAAGGAAGATAAGGACGCGCAGAATTATATACTCTACCGTGGGGATAAGAACTTCATTATTATGAATCTCTATCCCTATAATCCCGGTCACTTACTGGTGGCGTCTTATAGGCATATACGTAGTCTGGAGGAGCTGACGGAGGAGGAACGGAACGAGCATTTTGAACTGGTGAGTCGGAGCATCACAGTTCTGAGAGAAGCGTTTAGTCCCGACGGCTTTAATCTGGGAGTGAATATAGGGAAAGTGGCCGGAGCTGGGATAGACGACCATTTTCACAGTCATATCGTACCCCGCTGGCAGGGGGATACCAATTACATGACCGTTCTGGCTGATATAAGGGTGGTACCACAGGCCCTGGCGGGAACCTATAAAACACTTAAGGGGAAATTTTAAGTCAGGGGCGGGTTATCTCTTCCGCCGCAGGGTAAAGGCGACAGCCTTCTTCAGAACGGTCACACCCGGGGGCTTGACCGGGTAATCGGCAGGGTGAAGAAGCATTTAGTCCCTTTTCCTTCTTCGCTTTCCATCCAGATTCTACCGCCGTGCGCCTCCACCAGCCCTTTGCAGATGGACAGTCCCAGCCCGGCGCCTCCCTCTGCCGGTATTTGCCCCTGCCGGGAACGAAACATCCTTTCGAATACCTGCGGCAGGTCTTTCTGCGGGATGCTTATCCCACGGTCAGTGACGGTAACCAGTAGCTCACCCTCAGCTCGCCGGGCGGATACGGTCACTTCCGTGCCTGCTTGAGAATACTTGACCGCATTGTCGATAAGGTTATCCAGGACCTGCCGGATGCGCCTGGCATCAATGTTGACTCCGGGTAATCTCCCGGCCAGGTCCAGCATGATATGATGGGTGGGTGACCTTACCTGAGCCTCGGCAATAGCCTCCTGACACAGCCTGCTGATGGACGTGGGTTTCTGTTCGATGGCCAGCATGCCGGAGTGCAGTCGGGACATCTCCAGCAACTGCTCGATGAGCTCCACCATCCGGTCGGTGTTCTTGTCAATAGTCTCCAGGTACTCCCGTTTCTCAGCACGCTTCAGTCTCCGGTCGTAGTCCAGAAGCATGGTGGCGAAGCCCTTGATGCTGGCCAGGGGGGTACGCAGTTCGTGGGAAATATTAGACAGCAGTTCCGTTCGCAGTCTGTTCAGTTCTCTCAGGTTTTCGGCCTCACGCGCCGCCTCAGCCTGTTTGCGCTCGGCTCCTGATGCTGCCAGTGCGGCGAGCTGCTGGCGCGTTTCCGCTAACTCAGCTATGAGCTGTTTTTTTGTTTTGTCCGCGTCACTCATCCCCATCACCCCACAAATCAGAACGGACAGACTCGGATTCGCATGTTATAAGCTTGTTCTACCACTTGTTTCGCCAAATGTCAAGGGTCTAAAATTCATCTGCTAAATACGTTAACGAAGTACCATACTTAAGTAACATGACAAAAGAAACGACGCCGCTATGAGGGGTACAATTAAATAAATAATACCGGCATTGAGTCTATTCTCTGGGGGATTTTGTTCTAACCCACTCCCTGCCCATATTGAGTCCAACCGTCACCAGGAGAAAGGGCCTTTCGACTTTTTTGAATATCATCGGCAGGTGCACGAGTCCCCTGGGGACGAAGATACAGGTCGAGGTATCGAGCAGGTATTTTTCGGTGTCTTCCCCCTCGCCCAACCAGAACTCGACTTCCCCTCCCAGGTCATCGGGGTCTTCCGGGTTGCTCCCCAGGAAAATGAAAACCTCGTCGAATTCGTGCGAATGGGGGGGCCTGTCAGGGTTGACGGCCGCAGCACCTTCCGACCATATCCAGACAACCTCTAGGAATTGGTTAGAGCCTTTTACGGGCACGTCCCCGTTGAGAAATATCAGGGGCGGCATAGTCATGAAATCGGCTACCATGGGGTCCAGGAAATCTCCGGGGCGCATGGCTTTTCGCACGATGTATTTCTCGTATTTATTTTCAGACATTTATTCCTGTGCCTCCTTATAGCGCGACTAGTGCGGCAGTGTAAGCAACTCTATGGCGTTCCGCAGGAATATTTTTTCCTTATGGTCATCGGGGATATCCATGCGCTCGATGGACTCCGCCGTCTCTCCGGTCATGCCGAACCTGGGACCGAGGGGCGCGTCCGTGCCATAAAGGATGTGGTCGGGGCCATAGAAGTCGTAGCCGCACATCAGGGCAGACGTGTTGCCATAGACCGCGGTGTCGGTGTAGAACTTACGGAAGTGCTCCTCCGGGTGCTTGAGGGCGGGGTGGAGTCCGGGGACGAGGGAAAGCACCCACTTAATCCTTTTCTGGAAGTAAGGCACCATGGCGCCGCAGTGGTGGACGATAAACTTGAGGTCGGGGTGGTCATTGAAAACGCCGGAAGTCACGAGGCGGAACATGGCCGATGAGGTCTCAAAGGGCCAGCTGAAGACACCTATATCGTTGTCCAGCTTATCATATGTCGCGGGGTGAATCCATATCGGCAGGTCATGGCCGGCCATTTTCTCCCATAACGGTTTGAACCTGGGGTTGTCCAGCGGTTCGCCGTCTATCCGGCTGTATATCTGCACGCCTCTCAGTCCCAGTCTGGTGATAGCCCTGTCGGCTTCTTCCAGAGCCGCGTCGATATCATTCATGGGCAGGCAGGCTACGCCGGCAATGAACCTGTCCGGGTACCTGTCCACGAGCTCGGCAAGTTCCTCATTGGCAATTTTAGCCAGTTCAACGGCATCGGCGGGTTGGGCGAATGTCTCCAGGGGGATATTGGCAACGGTCAATACCTGCAGCACGTCCGGGTACCTGTTCATCAGCCTTAGTCTCACTTCAAGGTCGGTGACGGCGGTACTGCGGTATTCTATACGGTTCTTGATAGCATCATTTTTCTTAGCGTAGGTTTCCGTGAACTTCTTAGTCATAATGTGGGAATAGATGTCTATTTTCATTTTTGCTCCTTATTGTAGACGGTCCTGGGTCCGGTGCTGAAATAGAAAATGGGTCTATCCACTCTCTTAAAGACTACGGGACAATGCAGGAGTCCCTTGGGGACGAAGACGGCGCAGCTTTTGGTGAGGACATGTTTTTCATCACCCAACCACATCTCTACCTCTGCGCATAAATCATGCGGGTCTGAAGGGTTACTCCCGATAAAGCCTATATACTCGTCCCAATCGTGGGTATGGCTCCCGCCGGGGCTGCCCCTATCCGATGCCTTCCAAATCAGGGCACAGTTAAGGTAGAAGGCCCCCTTGATGACCTTATCATCCACAAGCACCACAATCTCTCCGGTGCGCTCACGCGGTTCGCCCGGTGGGGGTGGGGAGGGTGGTCTGACTTGAGGGAGCTTCGCTTCGGTTATGATATATTTCCCGTATTTCGTTTTCGCCATTTTTCGGCACGCTCCTTTTCGCAGGCTTCATTAAATACGGCTTTCGGGTCTGGCAAGAGGTCTAACGAGCCTTTTATTGATTAATCAGGACTTCAGGCATCTTTCAGCGGTTTCATGTGGTAGTTGCGCGTAAGCATGATTTCCAGGAATATTATGGGTTTAGGGATTTTCTTGAAATTCAGGGGGCCGTGGGGCAATCCCTTAGAGATAGAGACAATTGCCGGGGAATCGATGACATGCTTTTCCTGTTCCTCGCCCAAGCATATCTCCACTTCAGCTCCGCCGAAATCACGCACATCCATCGGGTTGGTCCCGAGGAAACAAAGCAACTGCTGGAAGTCGTCGTGAAAGTGGGGTTCCTTCAACATGAGCTCGGGTTTGTAAATAACATGATGCGTGAGAATACAGTCGGCATCCATCTCGTCACCGTTTGCCGATAGTCCCTCCAGCTGGTGGTGTGTTTTGAAAGCGTCTCTGATTACGTGTTTCCCGTATTTCGTTTCAGCCATTTTCTTAAACACTCCTTATTGATAGTCGTCAGCATACGACAGGAAATACCCGTCAGAATTCATTTCCGGAGGTCCTGGTATAGGCAGTCCCATTTCCGGCGGTCCAGAAGAAAATGGGGCTGTCAATCTTTCTGAAGAAGAGGGGAAGGTGCTTCATTCCCCTGGGGACATAGATAAGGCAGCTTCTGGTGAAGAGATATTGCTCGTCTTCCAGCCAGAACTCAATTTCTCCACCCAATTCCCGGGGATTATCCCTGACCGTTCCTACGAATCCCAGGGTCTCATCGAAATCATGGGTGTGAGCTACCTCCATCTGCACGGCCTCAGTGCCTTTCTTATCCCACAGCCAGACACAGTTGGTATAAAAAGCTCCCTCGGCTACAGAATCGTCCAGAGCGAACATCCAGGTGGACTCGACATAATTGCCTTTTTCCCTCTGCTCCTGGATTCGCTTAGGGATGGGGAAAGGTTTCTCCGGTGGTTTCACGTCGGTAAAGATGTATCTTGCATACTTTGAACCGGCCAATTTCTCTTCTCCTTCTAACAAACTATTTCTCTACCATTATGTATCAAGCCTTAGCATACATACAAGGAGGATATTTTAACGTTTCCGGTCTTTCTCCGGCGGCGGTCCCGCGGGCTTCCATATACGGGTAAGCGAAACTTCCAGAAATATGAGGGGTTTATCAACTTTCTTGAATACTATCGGGCAGTGAAGTAATCCCGGGGGTATGGCGACAACAGCCGGGGTAGTTATGACGTGCGTTTCGCGTTCCTCGCCCATGGTCATCTCGATTTCCGCCCCGAAGTCGGTAATATCCAGCGGATTACCGCCGATGAAACAGAGCATCTC
>JAUWYU010000183.1 GCA_030615655.1 Dehalococcoidia bacterium | reverse complement strand
TTGATTACCTCAGGCTTTACCGGGTTTACGATAAAGGCCAGCTGGTATTCATTCTCCAGTACCAGGTTGATAGCATCCAGTGCATCATGGCTGTAGTCGAGATAGGCGCCGGTCATATCATGGGTGAGTCCCAGAAGCTCTTCCAGGATAACATGGTCAACAATGCTCACATCCAGCCTCTGGTAGAGCTCCGAGTGAAAGTACGGTATCATTGAGCTGACCTTACCGAAATCCTGTAATTTAAGCACCAGGAGATGCTCTTTTATAAGACCGTACAGGATTAGCTTTACCTCCCCCGCTTCTTCAGAGAGGAGGTCATTAATCCGCTGCCTTGTATCCGCTCCACTTAAGGGTATTTCCTCGACGGTAAAGAATGTTTTCAAGCCGGTCATCAAGCCATCGAGTTTTGATTTCGACATACCGCGAATCAACCGGTGCGCTGGCAGGATAACAAGACCTGGGTCGGCGATATCTACCAGCGTCATCATCACGAAATCGAATGGCTCTTTTCCAGATACTGATGGAGAATAGGAATGTCTCTCACGCTGATAAGCCAGAGCGCTTTCATACCGGTGATGTCCGTCGCCAATATAGAGCGGTTGATACTCCACGAGTCTGCATATCTGCCTGATAGCCTCTGCATCCGCGATAGCCCATAAGTGATGACCATCCCCGCTGTCAGTATTTCCGTTCAGTATTGTCTCACCTGGGCTCTGCGCCTCCACCAGTGATGAAACTCGTCCTCCCTGGTCCTCATAAAGAGCCAGGATGGGACTTGTATTAGCCTGGAGTGTCCACAAAAGACTTAAACGGTCGCCCTTGGGCTTGGATAGCGTGCCCTCATGTGGACGGATAACCGCCTTACTCCACTCTTCTAGTTTCACCAGACAGGTGATACTGCGGCGACGGTACTGCCCGTCCTGATGTGTAAAATGGTGGTCGTGGACATAGATGGCCGGTGTCTCGTCAACCTCTAGAGTTCCCTGCTCCAGCCATTTCTCCAGAGTCAGTGATGCGTGGGTATATTTGTTGTCCGTGCTCTTATCCTGTGGTAGCTCCCGCCCTAACTCCAGTCGAACAAAATTACAGTCGCTTCGCTGATACAGCTCCTGCTGTATTTGCGGGGTTATAATATCGTAGGGAGGACATAGAACCTTCGCCAGGTCTTTTACCAGCGATTGATTGTAGTGAATGCCGCTAAACGGCCGAATCTCAGCCAAACTTGGTTCCCTACCTAGCTGAATCTGTGGTGAAACTATCCTCAATAGTTTAACGCATACGGCGGAAAGAGCGCAAGTGCCAGCCGATGCAGCCCAGACCTCCCTTTCCGTAAAATGCGAAATTTTACCATTTCAGTTATACTGTTGAGTGATAAACAAATCCTGCGGAGGACATCTTGATAGTCAGAAAACTCGTGGTTGGGCCGATTGCCAGCAATTGCTATATTGTCGGTTCTGAATCCGCCAAGGAAGGCATGGTAATCGACCCCGGCGCTGATGCCAAAGACATTCTGCGGGCTGCCGAAAAACTGGGACTGGAGATAAAACTCATCTTATTAACCCACCGCCACCCCGACCACGTCGGCGCCGCCGCACAGGTTAAGGAAGCCACCGGTGCCGAGGTAGCCACTCATACTGAATGCGCTAAGTATCTTCCTCAATCCCCAAGTTACATCTATGAGCCACCCTATGAGGCTGCACCTTATCCCGACCGACTACTCGAAGCTGGCGACAGCATTGACATTGCTGGCCTTCATTTTACGGTTCTTCATACGCCGGGGCATACTCCATGCGGCATCTGTCTGGTGGGGGAGGGTGTTGTCTTCACCGGGGACACCCTGTTCAACTATGGCATCGGCAGGTATGATTTGATTGATGGCGACTACCATCAGCTTATGGATAGCATCCACACCAGGCTTATGGTCTTACCCGATGATACCATCGTCTATCCCGGCCACGGCCCCGATTCAACTATCGGCACGGAACGCCGGGCTAATCCCTTCCTGAGGCAGCCAGGCACCGGATAACACCCTCGGATTTTTACGGCTTCGATGGTGGCCCCATGACGTACTGCGGTGTCAGGGCTATATTCATAATTTAACAGGTTTATTGACGACCTAAAAGTTAAGCGGACAGTGAATCGTGTCTTTGGGTATGTGAAGAACGGTGGGCAGCGATTCCAAGGTACTAGGTGAATTAAGTTAAGGATGATTTCGGTTAAAACTTAACTCTCGGTATGTCAGCTTCCTTCATGCTGTCGGCCATCGTCCAGAAGTAGGCCTCGCCGGTATATAAGTGGAACACTGCCAGCAGAGGGTTATTCGGGTCAGTAATGCCAAAATTCTTTACAAACGGTCTCTCTTCTATGCACCTGGTCCTCAGAGCAACATCATCAACAAATTTTACCTTGCCGGAAACCCTCATTACTTTGCTGAAATCCTTGGTACAATAATATACCTCGACCTTAGGATTTTTCTCGAGCTGCTTGCACATGGCCTTGACAGATTGTGCCTGGAAATAAAATCCGGTCTCATCAGCAAACCACATACCGAGAGCCCTGACCCTCGGCTGATCACCTTCTACTGTAGCCAGGTAACAGGTCTTGTTCTCATTAGCGAAATTAACGCAATCCTTAAAATCCATCTTTTTACTCCTTCTACAGATTATTATATGATTATCCCTTGGGCTTCCATCTCACATCAGCATATCGTTCTCTCAGCTTCGGTTTTTCAATCTTTCCGGTAGGATTTCGCGGCACATCACCAAACAATATGATTCTGGGCCAGGCATACTTGGGTAACTGTGGTTCAAAGTAGGCTCTCATTTCTTCCTC
>JAUWYU010000159.1 GCA_030615655.1 Dehalococcoidia bacterium | reverse complement strand
CCATCTACGGCATCGGCGAGGAAACGGCCGACTCCATAATACTGTACGCCGCCAATAAGCCGACCTTCGTTATCGATGCCTATACACGCCGCATTATCAACCGCACGGGGCTGGCTCCTCACAGCAACAGCTATACCGCTTATCAGAGACTCTTTACGGCGAATCTACCGGCTGACGTCAGGCTATTCAATGAATACCACGCCCTGCTCGTCCGCCTGGCCAAGGATGTCTGCCGGAGCCGTCCTCTCTGCCGGCAATGTTGCCTTAATGCGGCAGACATAACCGATATAGAATCTAGGGCTATTCAATTTCCCTGCGCCGCCATCAGCCACAGGGATTTATAATACTCAGATTCGATTCCTACCTCACCCCCTGTGTCCCCCTCATTAGATATCTATTCCCACCCTACCACCCTCGAATCACCGGCGGCTTAACCCGTTAATATTCCCCGCTCCCTCCTCCAGCTACTCTCCATTTCAGGGGGGAGAAGGGGTGAGGCAATCCTTCTCTGGAAGGACAACCAGACGGCAACAGAACCAAACTGTAACGGAATATTTATACGGCAACGGGGAAAATTTATGTGTTAGTTACTACATACTTGTTATTCTGAATACGCTGCACAGTAATAACACACTGGCAAGCAGTAATAAGAATCAGGCGAGAAGGCTATAAATACTGATAAACAGCTTAATAACTTTTTTTATCAAAAGGGGAGGTTATGATGATGAATAGACTGCTACGGAAAATACGTGAAAAACAGGAAGGTATTACCGGGTTAGAAACAGCGATTATACTTATCGCCTTTGTTATCGTGGCTTCGGTGTTTGCTTACGTTGTTCTTTCCGCGGGTTTGTTTTCCTCGCAGAAGGCAAAAGAAGCGGTAAACGCCGGGGTACAGTCGACAATGAGCACGGTAGAGCTCAAGGGCAACCTAATCGTCAAGATGGAAAACGGCCTGGTGACAGAGATTTACTTCTGCGTGGGTATCCCCCGAGCGGGCAGCTCGGTTGACTTCTCACCGTGGTCAGCCAACATCAGCCCGCTGGTCATCTCATATACCGATGCCGACACCCTGATTCCGTCCGTGAACTGGACAATTAATAAGCTGGCTACCATCAATGCCGACAATATCCTGGACGCGAACGAACTGTTTCAAGTCATTGTAGATATAGCAAACTCAGGCAATATCAGTATCGGAGCCTACGATAGCTTCGCTCTCGAGGTCAAGCCCGCCGACGGTCCCGTGCTGCCAATTGAACGCACTATTCCAGGCAGGGTGAGTCAGTACGTAAACCTACACTGATACGGGCAGACAGAGAAAGGGAAATAGCTTGAGCCGGTGTAATTAACCGCAGGTAGAAGAACAACCGAAGATTGATAATTATCCACTAAAAACCAGTTATGACTTCAGTACGAGAAGTGATGCGCAATGCATCACTTCTTGGCTTTTCTGGACCACAATTCCTTGAGTATCCGGCGCTTGCTGTCCAGTTTTACAGGCAGATTGTGCTCAAACAGGTCCACTTCCTCCCGGGAAACGCCGGCCAAGTCAGCCAGCTCTCGCCGGGTCAGGAGGCTGGCGATACGGAGTCTCCTGACTTTAAAGCCAGTTGATGATTCCCGTATAGAAGTTAGAACTGCAGTCATGATTTTTACCTCTATCGAGAAGGATACATTCCCCACACCGGACACACAAGCAGGCGTATACCTTTTGGAGATGGGTGCTCGCACCCATTTCCGTGCGGACTACAACCATAACTATCAAGAGAAAGGTGACATTCTTTACAAATGCAGATATTAGAGAGAACCCCCAGTATAAATCAGGGGAGACACGGTAGCACCATGAGAACAAAGGGTGTAGCTTGGTAGAGCCAGGCAACCCATCTGGAAAAGGAGGGAGAAGCGATGATATGGCTTGCGGCATTGACATTGCTGCTCTTTCAGGGACTAGCCGTCTGCACGATTGGCGCCATGGTAAGTGTTGGGCTGAATCCCGGCGCAGCCATGGCAACGGCCGTCTTCGAGGTAATTTTAGGCGTAATTATAGCCAGAGCGATGTGCAGGGGCGCACAGCGGGTGTGACAAACCTTTTTACAACTTGCAATAACAGCCAGTAGTCTGGTAAGCTTTCAGCCAGAAGCTGAACGCAGGAAGATAAAGTGTCACCAGACCTAACAGTCCAATTAGCCCCCAAACACGAGCACGGCTTGCTTCTGGCTAACCCGGTAATGACGGCCTCCGGCACCTTCGGCTACGGAACGGAATACCGCCAGGTGTTTGACGTTCAAAAACTGGGGGCTATCGTATGCAAGGGGACTACCCTCGAGCCGAGGGAGGGCAATCCACAACCACGTCTTTTTGAGACAGCTTCCGGCGTCATCAACTCCATCGGACTGCAGAATATCGGAGTTAAAACCCTCATCAGGGAAAAGGCGCCCATCTGGGCGGACTGGCAGGTGCCGGTTATCGTTAATATCGCCGGTGATACCGTAGATGAGTATGCCCGACTGGCTAAAGAACTGGATGGGGTGGCCGGCATCAGCGGTATCGAGGTAAACATCAGCTGCCCCAACGTCAAGGCCGGCGGCAGCGCCTTCGGCGCCGAGCCGGATTCAGCCGCCGAGGTAACTAAAGCGGTCAAAGCCGCCACGTCCCTGCCGGTACTGGTCAAGCTAACCCCCAACACCGGTGATATTACTAAAGTGGCTACTGCCGTGGCGGAAGCCGGCGCCGATGCTATATCCCTCATCAACAGCGTGAAAGGCATGGCGATAGATATAATCGAGCGACGCCCGGCCACAGGGAATATCACCGGAGGGCTGTCCGGACCGGCGATAAAACCTCTGGCACTGGCCCTGGTATACGAGGTGGCCGGCGCCGTGGAACTGCCGGTTATCGGCTGCGGGGGCATCACCAACAGCGCTGACGCTTTAGAGTTCATCATGGCGGGGGCCAGCGCCGTGCAGGTGGGCTCGGCGACATTCAGCAATCCCCACGCTTCCCTGGACGTGCTGGAGGGAATCGAGCAGTTCATGGAGAAAGAGGGGATAGAGAGCCTGAAAGAGATAATCGGGGTGGGGCGGGGATAGTTCATTAACGGTAGCGTTTATCAACCTCACTCCACTTTAACCTCACCCCCTTTGTCCCTTCAGCGTTGAGCATATTGCCTGATTGTAATATAATTACAATATTATAGTTACACACGTTATCGGGCTGGGGAGGGGTCGCATAGTGGCCTAGTGCGGGCGCCTGCTAAGCGCTTACCCTGGGAAACTGGGGTCGAGGGTTCGAATCCCTCCCCCTCCGCCACGAATAAACCTGCACAATCCTTTTCAATATCGTTTTGAGGTACTCTATTATGAGCAGAGCTCCTTTTCAGGTACTTGTTTTGCCGTTTCGCTTCAATCATAACGGGTATTTTGAATACGCCGTCTTTAAACGAAGGGACGGCGAATACTGGCAGTTCATCGCCGGCGGGGGAGAGAACACCGAAAAGCCGGTTGAATCTGCCAGACGTGAAGTTTTCGAGGAAGCCGGAATCCCACCAGAATCAGAATATGTGGTCCTAGACTCTCGTAACACGGTACCCGTCGAAGGCGTGACCGGAGAGTTTACCTGGGG
>JAUWYU010000152.1 GCA_030615655.1 Dehalococcoidia bacterium | reverse complement strand
GGGCTGAAGTTCCGCACCGCCGGTGACTGGGGAGAGGTCCTCACCGATTATTTCGGTGCCTCCGTAATCTTCCTCCCCGGTGGGGAAATCTTTGAGGCCATGCAACGGGGAGTGATTGACGCCTTTGAATTCAGCTCGCCGTCAGTAAATGTCCCCTTTGGCTTCAATGAGATCGCCAAATATGCCGTGTTCCCGGGCATCCACGCACCGGGCGTACTCATGCCCGGTATGGTCAACAAGGATGCCTGGGCAAAGCTCCCCGATGACTTCAAGGTTATACTTGAACACGCCGTCCTGGCTGAGTGCCTCAGAAACCATCTGGTTGAATCGGACCAGGATAGCTGGGGCGTGGAACAGCATAGAGAGATGGGCATGGAAATTGTATCCCTGTCTGAGGATGTCCAGAAGGAGATAGAAGTAGCTGCTGCGGATTTCTATGCTAAAAAAGCAGCGGGGGACGCCTTCTTTGCCAGGGTCTACAATTCAGTAAATGAGTACAAGAAAGCTCTAGGGGAGACAAACACGCTCCAGTTCCCGTACTACAGATAGACATCTGGTTGGCCCCCGCTCTGGGACTGTTTTCGGGGCGGGGGTCATACCCTGAAAAACAGTTGAAAAATGCACACTTATCCTGACGTGCAGTTTATGGGCAAAATTGGACTACGCTATGCCTTGCATAGAATGGCCTTTTTTTATATTATTATCCAAAGGTCACGTGAATTATGAGAGCAACGCTGCGAGTTGTTGACAGTATCAGTGAATGGACCGCAAAGGTAATAAGCTGGCTTGCCGTTGCCCTGATTTTAGTGCTTGTCTTTGATGTTGTCGAGAGATACGTATTCGGCGGCGCCACGGTATGGGCATACGAGACCGCCGTTATGCTCGGCGGCACCATCTATGTTATGGGCTGGACGTATGTCCACCGGATGCGAGAGCATATACGAGTCGATATCTTTTATGTGCATCTTTCGCTTAGAAAACAGGTAATAATCGACATTGTCGGTACCTTGTTATTTCTTCTCCCGCTGCTATATGTGATGATAGATACCTCAATTTTTTACATGATGCGGGCCTGGAAGATTAGCGAGGTATTGGCGGAGACTTTCTGGTACCCACCAGCCGGTCCCTTCCGAACCATGGTAGTGGTTGGATTGTTTCTATTTACCCTTCAAGTTGTGGCGCACCTTATTCGTGATTTCTATCAACTGGTCAGGAATAAAGCCTATGATTGATATAAGCCCGGAGATGATTGCCATCATAATGATGGGGGGTGTCCTGGTGGGAGTTTTGACCGGTTACCCCCTGGCTCCCGTTGTCGCTGGCATCGCCTTAGTCGTTGGCTTCTTAACCTGGGGGGGACTGCAGGTAACCGACTTATTCTACTCACGCATGTGGGGTCTGATACGAAACTATGTTATTCTGGCGGCTCCCCTGTTCATTTTTATGGGTCTTATGCTTGAGCGTTCAGGAATTGCCGAGAGAATGTATGAAGCCTTATACCTGTGGCTGGGCGGGCTCAGGGGCGGTCTGGCGATAACCACCGTGGTGATCGGCACCATCCTGGCTGCCTGCGTGGGCATAATTGGTGCCTCGGTTACCATGCTGGCACTTATTGCCCTTCCGGCGATGGTAAAGCGAGGCTACGGCAAAGCTATAGCCAGCGGTTCGGTGTGTGCCGGCGGCACTCTGGGTATTCTTATTCCTCCCAGTATTATGCTGGTTCTTTACGGACCAATGGCGGAAATTTCGGTGGGCAAGCTGTTTATGGCCGCATTTGTCCCCGGTCTGGTCCTCTCCGGCTTATACTGCACCTACATCGCCATTCACTGTCTATTAAAACCAGAGATAGCACCGGCAGTGCCTGTTGAAGACAGAGCCGCCCCCTTCATTAAAAAAACGACCTTGCTGCTTACCTCAATGGTGCCGCCAGTGTTACTTGTCCTGGCGGTGCTGGGCAGTATCTTCTTCGGAGTAGCGCCGCCCACTGAAGCCGCCGCGGTGGGTGCCTTTGCCGCCATACTTCTGGCTCTTGCCTACCGCAGGCTTACCTTTCAAGCCCTCAAAGATACGGCGTTCCTGACACTCAGAGTTACCAGTAAAGTACTCTTCGTCGCCGTATGTGCTTTTATGTTCGTTGGTGTTTTCCTGGGTTTAGGCGGCGGCAATGTAGTAGAGAATGTCATTCTGGGTGCCCCTGGTGGGCGCTGGGGTGCCTTTGCCCTCGTAATGTTTGTCGTCTTCATCCTGGGTATGTTTATCGACTGGCTAGGTATCATCTTCATCATGGTTCCAATAATTTCACCCCTGGCTCCTGCCCTGGGATTTAACGAACTCTGGTTTGCCATGATGATTTGTGTTAACCTGCAGATGTCCTTCATGACGCCTCCTTTCGCTTACGCCATATTCTTTCTTCGCGGTGCGGCGCCGCCAGAGCTAGGGGTGACTACGGCGGACATAATTCGGGGGGTAATTCCCTTTGTTTTCCTCATCATGGTTGGCCTTGGCCTGTGCGCCGCTTTTCCGCAGATAATCCTCTGGCTACCCGGCATGATGATAAAGTAACACTAGATGATACCTCAAAGCGTAAGGGTCATCTTTCACTTTATGATTGAGACACAGACCAGCTAGTTTTCCTGTCATTGCCACGCCTTCAGCCGCAATAACAGGAAAGGAAGGCGGTGTGTTACCAATCATACGAACGAGCACAAGATATTGACACCCTCCCGCCCAAATTCTAAACTAAAAGGTGGCAAGCTCTTATCACGATATCGGTTGAAAGATTGAGGGAGAGTTAATCGGGTTTTTATTATGGGAAAAATTTAAAAAAATTAAGGAGGACTTAAGATGTCAATGACTTTGAACGAGTTAAAGAAGAGGCTGAGGGGTATCGTACCCGTGCAATACTGTCCTTACACCAAGGAAGGTGAGTTGGATGTAGAGGGGCTAAGAAAAAATACTCAATTTTTGGTAGATTTCGCTAAAGATGGAAATAAAGACGTGGTGGTGATGACGAATGGCAGTACCACGGAGTGCTATGCAAACTCGATTGAAGAGCAAAAGAGGGTCATTAAAACGGTCGTTGATACTGCTGGTGGGAAGATACCCGTGGTCGCTGGCGTGTCACAGGCGGCGGCAAGAGGGACAATAGAGCTGGCCAAGTACGCCGAAGAGGTTGGTGTGGACTGTGCGATGGTAGTGCTACCCTATTATCACGCCCCAAGTAAGGAGGGAATGTACCGGTACTTCAAGGCAGTGGCTGACGCAGTAAATATAGGCATAATGATATATAACAACGCCTGTGTTTCGGGAACGCTGATTCCTCCCGATTTGATGGCGAGACTAGCAAAAATAGACAATATCGTGGCCGTCAAGGACAACGCAACCAATGCCGCTGACTATGCCTTTAAAGCGCTGACGATTGACCCGGAGGACATGGTCTTAATCAATGGAATGGGTGAGGTGCACTACATTGGGTCAGCTGCCTACGGCTTTAAATACCGGGGGTTTGTCAATTTCATTGGCAACTTCGCACCTTCTTCAAGCTATGCGGTCTACGAGGCAGTCGAGGAAGGGAATTTCAAGAAAGCACTCGAATCCCTGAGAAAGCAATTGCCGGTGTGGAACCTTCTGCCAAAGTTTAATAAAAAGCGGGAGTCCATTTCTATTATACCCGAGTGCCTGAGATCGAACTACATGTACATGGGCGTAGGTAAAGCAGCGATGGATCTAGTAGGGTTACGCGGGGGTCCGGTAAGACTGCCGATGGAGGAGCTGACTGACGAGGAAAAGCAAGAGCTCAAAGAGGCGCTAAAGGAAATGGGCGTAATCTAGTCTAAT
>JAUWYU010000039.1 GCA_030615655.1 Dehalococcoidia bacterium | reverse complement strand
CTGAATCTGACTCCAGGCGGGGCTTTCTTCATTGAGCCGGATTCCTTTCAGCGGCAGGCTGCTTCTTAACAGGGACAGGCGGCTGTTCAGCGTCTCCTGGGAAGCCATGGGCAGCCACTGGAAGGGCGTGCCGGCCTTGGGTACGAAGGGGGTGGCATTGAGGGTGATACGGGTGCTGCCGTGCTGCCGGTCAAGTCTGTCTTTAATAGCCAAGGTCAGTTTGATAATGTCTTCGGCGTCATCATCGGTCTCCGTGGGCAGGCCGAGCATGAAATAGAGCTTGAGCTGCTTAAAACCTTGCGCGGCAATCGCGTCCACGGCTTCCAGAATATCGCTGTCCGAGATGTCTTTATTTATCATCCGGCGCAGTCGCTCGGAGCCGGACTCCGGGGCGATGGCGATGGTCTGTACTTTGCCTTTAGAGAGCTCGCTCAGTATTTCCAAAGAGAGGGAGCCTATCCGCAGTGAACTGATGGACAGCTCGGCGCCTATCCGGCGCAGGCCGGAAAGTATTTCCTCAATCTGGGGGTGGTCGGCAACAGCTGGCCCGACCAGTCCGATGCGTCTGCGGTAGCTGAGTCCATCTCGGGCTTGCTTTAGTATCTTGTCGACAGAGCGTAAGCGCATGGGGGCAAAGGCGGTATTCACCAGACAGAAGCGGCATCCACGCTGGCATCCCCGCTCCACCTCGATGAGATATAAATCACCCAGCTCCGTATCCAGCGTGAGTACAACCGACGTAGCGGTAAAGTCGTCAATATCCTTAACCCACTGGCGGACTACGGGGGTTTCAGGAGGACAAGAAGGCACGTAGATGCCGGGCAGTGTTGCCAGTGTCTTCAGCAGTTCCTCCCGGCTGTCGCTGATGCCCTCGAATAATACGGGGAGCATGGCGGGTATAATTGCCTCGGCCTCGCCGATGCAGAGGCAATCGAAGAACGGTGAAAGCGGCATGGGGTTGGCGGTGATGCAGGTGCCTCCGGCGATTACGAGGGGGTGCCTTTCGTCGCGGTCGGCAGCATATAAGGGAATGCCGCTGGTTTTAAGGATATTCACGACATTGAAGTAGTCCAGTTCGTAGGATAATGAGAAGGCCAGGACAGCAAAATCGGTGAGTGGTCGCCGTGATTCTATAGACGCGGGTGGATTCTTATCTTCTCTTTCCCGGAAGACCCGTTCACAGACAACCTCCCGGTAGCCGTTTAACAGATTGTAGATAGTGTGAATTCCCAGGTTGGACATACCCAGGTAGTAGGAGTTCGGGTAGATGAGGGCAACCGGCAGTCTCCCGCCCCAGTCCTTGACAATAGTGCCTTCTTCTCGGAGAAATCGTGCGCCAAACCGGTTCTTTGTCCCTATGTTTTTTCTGGCTTTATCCCTCATCAACTTTGTCTGGCAGACGCAATTTATTTCCAGCAGGCTTTAAGCAGCCGGGAGTTAATCGGTATTACCCTGTCCGCAGCGGCTCTTAGCTGCTGGGAAGTACCCTGCTTGCCGAATAAAGCAACCTCAACGTGCTTCCCGTTATCCTTTACGGCCTGGACGGCACCGGCGAAGTCATTATCTCCGGCAATGAGAATAGCCACATCATAGTTGCCCTTATAACTATGGGTTATCATATCGGTGGCCAGCTGTACGTCAGTGCCCTTTTCGTAGGGCGGCACGCTGGGCCAGTTGGTGTAAACCAGGCGTCCCAGTCGTAGTTCGGTATATGGTATAGCATTAACACCACCGAAGAAAGCCTGCTGTTGTTTATAGAGCTCGGGTTCTTGCTTCTGTCCCACTCTGGCATTATAGTAGTAGATTCTTATTAGCTGGCGTCGGCCCAGCATTTTACGGCAGAATCGGCCGATGTCTAGGTCTGTCCTGTTGAAGTGATTTTTAAGGGAGTGGTAAAGGTTGCTCCCGTCAATGAATATCATCACCCTCTCCGCCATATCTTCCCTCCTTTATCCCGGTCAATGGGATATCTCTTTCGCTTTTATTATAAAGCCTTTATGGCAAGATTGCGAACGGGGGGTATTCGGTTGCGGGCTGCTGAATGCGAATGCTATAATTGGCGAGTAAAATACCTTCGTAAAAGAATTCCAGGGGGTTGCTTATGAAGCTTAGTCGTGAAGAAGTACTGCATATCGCTCGTCTGGCCCGGGTCGGCCTGGCCGAGTCCGAGATTACCCGGCTCAGTGAGCAGTTATCCAATATTCTGGAAAACTTCGAGGTATTGCAGCAGGTGGATACCACCGGTGTTCCCCCCACGGCTCAAGCGGTGGCTCTCCAGAGTGTCATGAGGGAGGATGAGGTGGTTCCTTCTTTCCCGGCCGATGATATTCTGGCCAACGCACCGCGTCGGGAAGGGGACTGCTTTAGAGTCAGGGCGGTGCTGGAATGACAAATATACAGGTTACGATAAATGAAGCGAGTCGGCTCCTCAGGGAAAAACAGGTTTCCTCGATTGAGCTTACTGAGTCTTACCTTGAGCGCATCCGGCAGGTTGATTCCAGAGTACATGCCCTGGTAACCATCACTGATGAGCTGGCTATGGAGCAGGCGCGGAAGGCCGATGAACTCATTGCCGTGGGTGATGCCGGTCCGCTGACCGGTGTCCCGATTGTTATTAAAGACAATATGTGCACCCGGGGGATACGGACGACATGCTCGTCAAAGATGCTTCAAAATTTTATGCCTCCCTATGACGCCGCCGTGGTTGAGAAGGTAAAGGCGCATAACATGGTGATGGTGGGCAAGTCCAATATGGATGAATTCGCCATGGGTTCGTCGACGGAGAACTCGGCCCTGTTTGTCACCTGTAATCCCTGGGACCTGAGTCGGGTGCCCGGCGGCAGCAGCGGCGGTTCGGCGGTAGCGGTGGCTGCCGGCGAGACCGTTTGCGCTCTTGGTTCGGATACCGGCGGCAGTATCCGTCAGCCGTCGGGATTCTGCAGCGTTGTCGGCATGAAGCCCACCTACGGGCGGGTGAGTCGTTACGGACTGGTGGCTTTCGCCAGCTCCCTCGACCAGATTGGGCCGCTGACGCAGGACGTTACCGACTGTGCCCTCCTGCTTAACGTTATTGCCGGCGCGGACAGCCGGGACTCCACCTCGGTTCCTGAGCCGGTGCCCGACTATACCCGGTGTCTGAAGGCTGATTTGAAAGGGCTTCGCCTTGGCGTGCCTAGGGAGTATTTCGTCGAGGGGATGCAGGCAGAGGTGGCCGAGGTGATGGAAGCTGCCATCAAAGAACTTGAGGAACTGGGGGCGGAAGTGGACCGGGAGGTATCCCTGCCTCATACCCCCTACGCCCTGGCGGTCTATTATATCCTGGCACCCTCCGAGGCTTCGGCCAACCTGGCGCGCTACGATGGCGTAAAATACGGCTTTTCTTACGAAGCCGACAGCATGTGGGAGGCGCTGGAGAAGACGCGCGAGAACGGCTTCGGCCCCGAGGTAAAGCGCCGTATCATGCTGGGCACTTACGCCCTTTCCGCCGGTTATTACGATGCCTGGTACCTCAAAGCCCAGAAGGTGCGCACCCTGATAATCAGAGAATTTAATGAAGCCTTTAAAAAATACGATGCTTTAATAACGCCCACCTCCCCCACCGTCCCCTTCAAGATAGGGGAGAAGACGGACGACCCGTTCCAGATGTATCTCAGCGATGTCTGTACCCTGCCGATAAACATCGGAGGAGTGCCCGCCATGTCGATTCCGGCCGGCTTTACTGACGGCCTGCCGATTGGCATGCAGATTATCGGCAAACCCTTTGATGAAGAGACCATCCTCCATGTTGCCTATGCGTATGAACAGGCCACCGAGTGGCATAAGCGGAAGGTGGAGGTTTAAGGATAAACAGGAATTAGCATGGAAGTCGGCAGCCAGTGGTACAACCGCGTTACCACGGAGATAGGCCAGTACCAAATCACGCTGGGTCAGAAGGGTTATAAAAAATACAAACTTGACCTGCTGCTGCGCGTTACTAAAAGGGTTGATGATTTTTCCCATACGTGTGGAGAGTGCCAGAGACTTCAGCCGGAAATCACCGGACTGATGCAGGAAATGAGCCTCTTAACTCAGATGCCCGGCAAAGAGGGCATGAAGAGACATACCAGAGCTGTTAGTGGTCTGGTCGAGCACCTGAAGAAAGTCCATAAGCTGGTGGACAAGGGGCATTACCTGGGTATGGGAATTGGTATCGGCATGGTAATTGGAGGGGTGATTGGTGGGTCGCTCGGGGTAGCGGCGGATAATCCCGGTATCGGCACTGTGATTGGCATTGGTATTGGCTTTGCCATCGGCATGTATCTGGACAGAAAAGCCGAGAGGGAGGGGAGGGTTATTTAGGGGGGTAGGGGAAAATGCGTTATGGCGACATGACCTATGAAGAAATTCGTGATGCGGCGCAGCAGGGCTGGCTTGCCATAGTTCCCACCGGCTGCACCGAGCAGGGAGGCCCTCACCTGCCTGTTGACTTCGATACCTGGTTCGTCGAGAGGGTATGCCTGGCCGCATCGGAGAAAGCGGAGCGTGACTTTGGTGTACATTCTCTTGTCCTGCCTGTTATGCCGTTCGGTCCAACGTATGAGCATAGAAACTATGGCAGCGGTTACATAGATATCCCAAAGGAACAACATGAGGCGCTGGTTTTTTCAATCCTCAAGTCACTCGCCGAGCAGGGTTTCAAACGCATCGTTGTCTGGCGGGGGTGCGGCGCGCATGACCTGCGGGAATCTGTGGAGCGTTTTAACAGAGAATATAGGAGGAAGTCAAAAGCCTATCTGCCCGGGCACCCCTACCACGATATCTGGTGCCGCATCGGCGACCCCTCAAATCCCGGCGGTCATGCCGATGCCTTCGGGACCTCGATAGCCCTCTACCTCCGCCCTGAAGCGGTTCGCATCGATAAAATCGCCAACCCGCATAACAGTGAAGTTGACTGGTCTGACCCGGACCTTGACTTTAGTAGGTACTCCTCGACAGGCGTTATCGGAGACCCGACCAAAGCCAGCGCCGAACTCGGCAAAAAGCTCTGGGAAGCCGTGGTGAAAGAGGTTGCCGCAATATTCAAAGCTGTCGCCGAGGGTAAGGAAAGTAATAGACTTACCAGTCTGGACAGGCTCCACTTTCTGAAGCGTGAATCATAGAGGAGGGGTGGTAGCTTGAATAACATCACCGTAAAATGCTACTCCGGGCATACTTACGCTGAGGAACCGCGCTCTTTTGAGTGGGAGGGGGTTGAATATGAGGTTGAAGAGATTCAAAGGGCCTGGCGGGAACCGGGAGAAAGGCACTTTTTGGTGAAAACAGGGGGTAACAAATCGTTCCAAATCTGCTATAATGAAGTCAATGAACGGTGGTCGCTAATTGGGTGAGGAGGTAAGGAGATGCTGAAAGATGTTTTAAAGGTACTGGAAAATGATGCCCGTACCACCACCAAACAGATAGCCACTATGACCGGCACATCTGCCGCCGAGGTCACCAAGCTTATCAAGCAGGCGGAGAAAGACCGGATTATCCTGAAATACAAGACGGTCGTTAACTGGGACCGGGTGGAGGACGAGCAGGTCTGGGCATTGATAGAGGTCAAGGTGACGCCGGAGCCGGAGGCCGGGTTCGACTCCATAGCCGAGCGTGTCTCACAGTTCCATCAGGTCCGTTCGGTGTATCTGGCTTCCGGGACCTATGACCTGCTAATGGTCGTTGTCGGTAAATCGGAGCATATCATCGCCGACTTCGTATCGGAGAACCTGGCTCATATCGAGGGCGTTCAGGGCACGGTTACCCATTTCGTCCTGAAACGCTATAAGGATGACGGTGAAATTCTTGAAGGAGGGGAGGGGGTTAAGCGGCAGCCGGTAATACTATAAGGTCGTTAATCTCAGGAAACGTTATGTCGGCAAAACAAACTGGCCATAGCCCTAGAAAACAGAAGCTTATCTCCAGGCGGGTGAACCGTTTGTCGCCTTCAGGTATACGCAAGTTCTTTGACCTGCTGGCGTCTATGGAAGAGGTTATTTCTCTGGGGGTGGGTGAGCCCGACTACGCCACACCGTGGCATATCAGCGAGGCCGCTGTTCAGTCGCTGGAGAAGGGCTACACCATGTATACCTCGAATTCGGGGATACCGGAACTCCGTCAGGAGACATCGCGGTATCTCAAGGAGACCTATGGCGTGGACTACGAACCCTTCGGTGAGATTCTGATTACCGTAGGCGTCAGCGAGGCGCTTGACCTGTCCATGCGGGCGATAATCAATCCCGGCGATGAGGTTATTATGCCCGACCCGCACTACGTTGCCTATGACTCCTGTGTCATCCTCGCCGGCGGCGAGCCGGTCATGGTGCCGACCAGCCAGGAGAATAACTTTGAGGTTAATGCTGCCGATATCGAAGCAAAGATTTCTGAGAAGACCAAAGCGATTCTGATTGGTTATCCCGCCAACCCTACCGGGGCGGTGATGAGTCGGGATAAGCTGTTGGCCATAGCCGATGTTGCCAAACGCCACCATCTGCTGGTGATTTCCGACGAGATTTACGCCAGGCTCGTTTACGGTGTGGAGCATACCTGCTTTGCCAGCCTGCCCGGCGTTAGGGACAATACCATCCTGCTGGGCGGGTTCTCCAAAGCTTATGCTATGACCGGATGGCGTGTGGGCTATGCGGCGGCGCCCAGGGATATTATTACCGCCATGACCAAGATTCACCAGTACACGATAATGAGCGCCCCCACCATGGCTCAGGTAGCCGCCATCGAGGCACTGAAATCGGGTGAACCCAGTGTGCAGGAAATGGTCGAGGACTACAACCGGCGGCGAATGATTATCGTTAAGGGGTTACGTGATATCGGCCTGACCTGCTTTGAGCCCAGGGGGGCATTCTATGCCTTTCCGTGTATAACCAGTACCGGCCTGACATCGGAAGAGTTTTCGGAGCAGCTGCTCCTTGAGGAAAAGGTGGCGGTGGTGCCCGGTTCGGCCTTCGGGGACTACGGTGAGGGGTATGTCCGCTGCTGCTACGCTACCTCTCTGGCTGATATTGAGGAAGCCCTGTCTCGCATGAAGCGGTTTGTACATAAGTACAGGAAGTAGTTAATTTTTTCATTTGCTGAATTTTTCAATTTCACGCATCTTGTAGTGAAAACCGAGAAACACTAATCCGCCACCAACGGCAACGACAATGAATAATTGTAATGCTTCCCCCAAATTACCAAGTATAAATGGGAAAGGCTCTTCGTTACCAGAGCGCGGGCTAAAAGCTTGAATTTCCCAAGCCAGATAAGATATTAATATGATTAGTATAGTCCAGAAGAAACTCCGGCCATATTCGAGGTACCTTCTGTGGGCTAATTCTGCGTTTTCATTGCAGGATTGTTTTGTGTCTTCGTAAAATTGAAGGAAAAGGAAAACACCAATATAAGTCGATGTTATCATTGATAGCACAATAAATCTAGTAACTATGACATCTAATATCCAAAGAATTAAGAATATTCCTGCCAGCGATATTAAAATAGGTATCGCTACGACTAGTTCTTTAACAAGGTATTTTTTCAATAAAAGTGTAAATAGAATTATTAGAGAAAGAACCACCAAAAGTAGTCCAATGACTAATAGAATACGCATCCAGTTATATTCTTTTGCTATTATAGATGCCCATATGAATGACGAAGCCGAGATTAGCCAATAAAACCCTAATAATGTCAGTGCTTTTAATATCGACATCTCCTACCCCAGCCCCACCTTTTTCTTAACCTCGGCAAGCATCTTCTCGGCTATAGGTCGGGCTTTGGCCGCACCTTCTTTCAGGATAGAGTCAATACGGCCGGGCTCGGCGGTCAGTTCGCGGTAGCGTTCCTGCAACGGCCGCAGGCATTCGGTGACTGTCTCGGCCAGGGCTTCTTTGAAGTCGCTGTAGCCTTTACCTTCGAACTTTGCTTCTATATCTTTCCTCTCCTCGCCGGTAATCGTCTCGTAGATAGTCAGCAGGTTAAATATACCGGGGCGGCTCTCATCAAAGAGGATATCACGCCGGGAATCGGTGGTAGCTTTCATTATCTTGGAGCGTATCATATCCGGCGAATCGAGCAGGTTGATGGAATGCCCCGCGCCCATTTCACTTCCGCTCATTTTCTTGGTGGGGTCGTCCAGTCCCATGATGCGTGCGCCGACATCCGGGATAAGGGGTTCCGGTAGCACGAAAGTCTCGCCATAGATATTATTGAAACGCTGGGCGGCGTCCCGTGCCAGCTCCACGTGCTGTTTCTGGTCTTCACCCACGGGAACGGCATCGGTTTTATAAAGCAAGATATCGGCGGCCATCAGCGAGGGATAATCGAAAAGCCCGACGCTTACCTGCTCTTTCTCTTTCTCCGCCTTCTCCTTGAACTGGGTCATGCGGTACATCCAGCCCATGGGGATGAAACAATTGAGTATCCAGGCAAGCTCGGCGTGGGCGCTGACATGGGATTGCATAAAGACGATAGACCGTTCGGGGTCAATGCCGGCTGCCAGGAGCAGACCGGCGAACTCACGGATTTTAGCATTCAAGACCCTGGGGTCCTGCGGTACGGTAATGGCGTGCATGTCGACGATGCAGAAGATATTATCGTAGTCATCCTGCATCGATACCCAGTGCCTGATGGCTCCCAGGTATCTGCCTATATGAACATCTCCAGTCGGCTTGATTCCAGAAAAGACTCGTTTTTTCATCTAAACCTCTCCATATCTATCACATTCTCTCCGGGGCTGTCATGCCCATCAGGTGAAGGGTCCTGCCCAGGACATTCTTAGCGGCCTTCACCAGTTTCAGGCGTGCTCTGGTTAAGGCTTGGTCATCGGAGATAACCCGGCACTGTGTGTAAAAGCTGTGGAAAACCGTGGCTAAATCCTGCGCATAATAGGTCAGGTGGTGAGGCTCCAGAGCGCGGGCTATCGTCTCGACTATTTCCGGCAGGAGCAGCATCTTTCGTATCAGGGTCAGCTCCGGTTCGGTGGTCAGCAGGGAGACATCGCCGTCACTGCCGTCAATCTCTTTCTCATGCGCCAGCCGCAGGATGCTGGCGATGCGCGCGTGGGCGTACTGGACGTAGTAAACGGGATTGTCGGCCGATTGCTTTTTGGCCAGCTCCAGGTTAAAGTCCATCTGGCTGTCAGCAGTGCGGGATAAAAAGAAAAAGCGGCAGGCGTCGGTGCCTACTTCCTCGACCAGTTCTCGCAGGGTAATAATATCACCGCTGCGCTTGGAGACGCGCACCAGCTCGCCGCCGCGGTGCAGGGTAACCATCTGGTGGATTATCAACTCAAGTCGTTCGAGGTCGGCACCGAGTACGCTGACGGCTGCCTTTAACCCGGAAACATGCCCCTGGTGGTCAGCCCCCCAGATGTCGATCACTCTATCAAACTTACGCTCGAAGAACTTGTTGTAGTGGTAGGCGATATCAGTGGCCAGGTAAGTAGGTAGGCCATTGCTACGTACCATTACTTCGTCCTTGTCTTCACCGAGAGCAGTAGATAAAAACCAGGTGGCACCCTCTTTCTCTGCGATATAACCTCCTTTACGCAAAAGTGACATGACCGTATCATACTGGCCATTATCGTAGAGGCTCTGTTCAGTAAACCAGGCATCGAAGGTAATTCCGAGCAGTTGAAGTTCTTCCTTGATTTGCCTCATCAACCTGTCCAGTCCGAGCCTCCCTATTTGTGACACCGCTTCGGGCTCAGGAAAAGTGAGAAACCGGTCTCCCTCTTCAACAATAATCTCCTTAGCCAGGTCGACCATATAGTTGCCCAGGTAGCCATCGGAGGGCATCTCGGCTTCAGTATTGAGGCATTGTAGATAGCGGACATAGAGCGAGCGATTGAAAGCGTCCATTTGACTGCCGGCATCGTTGAAGTAATACTCCTTCTCCACATTATAGCCAGCAGCCGTCAGCACGTTGGCTATCGTGCTTCCCAGACTAGCACCTCGTCCGTGCCCTACGTGGAGCGGTCCGGTGGGATTAACGCTGACGAACTCTATCTGTACCCGCCCGCCCCGGCCCAGCTCAATATTGCCGTAGGCATCGCCGCTCTCCAGTATCGCATCCACCTGCCGGGTCAGCCAGCTATTACTGAGAGTAAAGTTGATAAACCCCGGCGGAGCAATGCTTACCTTTTCAAATGAAGGAATAGCTACTTGGTCACCAGCTGCTGTGGGTATATTTAAGTCAGGCACATTTTGGGGAGGATTAATAAAATCCGATGAAGGAACAGCTACTTGGTCACCAGCTGCTGTGGGTATATTTAAATCAGGTGCATTGGGGTGAGGGGTAATAAAATCCGATGGAATAAAGTTAACGATTTCTGCTGCGATGGTCATGGGTTTAATGCCCACCACCCTCGCCAGCTTGAGTGAGATACTTGAGGCGTAGTCGCCATGCTCCGGATTTTGCGGTCGCTCGATGACGATTTCCGGGAGGGTTATCGTCGGCAGCTTACCGGCCTTTTGTGCCTCTATGGCTGCCTTCTTTAATAAATCAGCGATTGTTTCCTTGAGCATCAGAATACCACAGTCTTTCAGGTAATATTTA
>JAUWYU010000179.1 GCA_030615655.1 Dehalococcoidia bacterium | reverse complement strand
AGGATTTCCCTTGCCTTTACGCCCTTAATTGTCGACATAGTTTTCTCCAAAATTGATAGCTTAGTCAATACTATTATGGGGTCATATTGAAAATCTGCAGGTCTGACCTTTGTTTTCTATTACGTTTCCTTGGGTTCGGTTACATCTGTATCCCTTTCCCAGCCTTCGTGTTGAAGCACCAGTCTCTCGATAGCAGTACAGCTTTTATTAGCATCCAGAGCCGGCAGTGCTTGATATTCGGATACCCAACATCTAAATACAGAATAGGTCATAACTACGGCACCTTGTAGATTTAATATGTCTATTCGAATATCTTTGCGATAATTTGCTAATGACATAGAACTGTCCCCCTGTATATTGAAGACCAGGTTCGCCCAATCCTCAAATGCCTTATCATGGGTAAGACCACGCTCCAGGACTATTGGTTCAAATGTAGTCAACCCGGGGGATATCATATATTTACTTGGGTCGTCACCGGATCGGTATGTCATTCCTTCAGTCTTACGAACTAAAGGGCTGACGTTTATTATGCCAGGAATTGCTTGACCATCCCAATAAACCCTGAACTTGAAGTTCTTGTAAGGGTCGAAGCGGTGCACGTTGACACTAAACATTGCCATAGCTAACCTCCTGATGATTCTAAGAAATCTGGTACAAAAACACCAGAGTCTCCGCAAATTATCGTTTCCCATCTTTTTTCTCTGTAATTCCCGGTATTATCGTTTGGCTGACGATTAGGTATATGGCTTTATCTACGGCGTCCTTCGGGCTGTCGGCGAGGATAATACTGTCGTCGACCTTTCCGTCAATCGAAAGCGACCAGGTATTAAGGCCGATAACGGGAATCCCGCTCTGGAGGGCATGGCCGATTTCCGATAGCGTTCCGTAGCTGCCGTCGATGGCAATAACAGCCTGGGCCGATTTGACCACCGCCACGTTTCTGGCATGGCCGAGGCCGGTAACGATGGGTATCTTGACGTAGGGATTGGCGGCCTGGCGGTTCTCCCCGGGGAGTATGCCGATAGTGAGTCCGCCTTCGCGGCTGGCTCCCCGGCAGGCGGCTTCCATAACGCCCCCCAGACCCCCGCAAACGAGCACAGCACCCTTCCGGGCTATCTCGCGGCCTACTTCTTCGGCCAGCCCGGCTACTTGTGGCGTCACATCGCCGCCACCAATGACACCGATAAATACGTTCTTATCTTTCATTGATACCCATTCTCTATTTACGGTTCTGTTAAAACCTAAAGCTCTCGATTACCAAATTGAAGTGTCCAAGATAGTCAGCATAATGGTCCGGTGCTGCTACGTAGCCAATGATATAGAGTGTATTATTGTTAATAATATATGCCTGAGTTCCTTTCATAATAGTATCATTCATATCGAAGCTATACGTACGTACCAACACAGGAATACCATCGTTATCAGTACTATACTCGTCCAAACTTTCATAGCTATCCAGTCCCAGACTCAACTGTTCATCAGCATTTCTGGCGTACTCTTCAACGGTCAACCCAGAAAATTCGTACGATACTTCTGCCGTAATAACAATATTTACGGTTCTACCCATGCGCACAGGGGATGGTTCGACGAAAGCCACGACTACCCCGGGGATTGTCTCTTCCAAAGCCCAACCATCCGGATATTCACAAGAGAAGCCGAATAAATAGTTATTGTAGGTTTGTGTTTCCGTTTGCTGGCAGCCTGCTATGGATAATACCGATGACAGGATAAATATAACAGCGATGCATGGAATGACTATTTTCTTCATAGATATACTTCTTAAAGTCCGGATATTGGGATTATAACACCTGAGTATGAGCAGTAGCAAAAACAGGCCGGGTTGTGTTTATTAGGTGAAATAGCCGAAAGCCAGCAGGGCAATTCCCACGGCGAAAAACGCCCCGAAAATTATGAAAGTATAGGGCGCCAGCCAAGCAGGTAGAAATATATCGGTTATCGTGCCCTTTTCGTCACCGTATTTCTTGGCGAGATTGGTAAGAGGGCATTGCCAGCGGTTCAGGATAAGGATTATACCTTCGAGAACAATGGCGCCGAGGGCGACAACCAGTATCCAGTTATAGGTTCCGGTGACAGCGGCGTAAAGGATAAAACACAGGCAAATAACCATGAAAAAGAAAATAACGGAATGAACCAGTTTGATGTAAATTACCTGTTTGTTGGGCATGTTAAAGCGATTTCTAGTTGTATTTGTTCATGGCCGCGTCCAGGCCTTCGGCAAGCAGACAGATAATTGCCCGGCCGACTTCGGGTATGATGCTGTTGATAATCTTTTTTTCCTGGCGGGTAAAGCCGCTCAGGACGTAGGCAACAACCGCTTCTTCCTTGTCTTCGGTTGAGCCTTCAGGTATATCCGGCCGCCCGATGCCTACCCTGATACGGTAAAAGTCCTGGCTGTCGAGGTGGGCGATGATGGAGTCGATTCCCTTATGTCCGCCGGAACCGCCTCCGTGACGAATACGGATTGTGCCCGGGGGCAGGTCAAGGTCGTCGTGGATAACGATAAGGTCGGAGGGGGTGATTTTCAGCCTTTTGACCAGACGACTTACCGATTCGCCGCTAGCGTTCATGTAGGTCTGCGGTCGGGCCAGCACTACCTTTTGCCCGTCAATCTCGCCGCTTCCCGTGCGGGCGTTCCCCTGTTTCTTATCAAAGCGGATGCCCTGTATGCGGGCGAGGTGCCGGATGCACATAAAGCCGATATTATGGCGGTAGCGGGTATAAAATATTCCCGGGTTGCCCAGTCCTACAATCAATTTCATAGCTATTTCTGATTTAATTTATTGATGAATTCTTCTTCATCAAGTATTTTAATGCCCAGTTCCTGAGCGCGGGCCAGCTTGGAGCCGGGGTCGGCACCCACGACGACGTAGTCGGTTTTGCGAGTAACATTGTCCCTGGCGGTGCCGCCGAGTTCCTTTACCCTTGCCTCCGCATCCTGTCGAGAGAGGTTTTCGAGGCGTCCGGTAATGACGAACTCCATGCCGGACAGGGGCAGGTCTTCCGACCTGACGGCTGTTTCTGCC
>JAUWYU010000036.1 GCA_030615655.1 Dehalococcoidia bacterium | reverse complement strand
TATATCCCGCTGGCTTTCTTCAGCGGGCACTTCCATATCTGCACCGATATCGCCATCCGAGTCCCGTGCCTGTAGAAGTTGTTGCTGCAACTGTGAATCAACTCTCAGTAGGTCATGCCGCATATTCTTCAACTTCTGGGTGAGTATGGTATCATTCAGCGAAAGGCGAGCAAACTCCTCAAGAACACGCAGACCCTCGCTCATGCGATTCAGATTTGCGTCGATAATACGTAACAAGTCGATCGGCATCATTGTTTCCATACCTTCAATACCTCGGTGGTCTATTCTAACACAGTTATTTCAGTGGTTATAGCAGGGAGTGCTGTTACTCTTCGTTAACGGCGTTCTCGATAATTTCAATGCGCGAAACCTGACCTTTTCTATTCAACTGGATGGCGACGACATCAATACGCCAAGATGCAGGCAGGTTACTGCGGTTTTGACCATAGTGAGCGGCGACTGCCCTCAACCTCTTCATCTTGACTGGCGTGATTGATTCTTCCGGGCTACCGAACTGCCAGCTTCGCTTTGTCCGCACTTCGATAAAAACCAGCGTATCTTCCTGCTGTGCGATTATGTCAATTTCGCCCTCGGGACAGCGGTAGTTCGTCTCCAGAATGTGGTAACCGTTCTTACCAAGGAACTCACAGGCTAGTTTTTCACCTAGTAGGCCAGTTTCACGTCGCTTCATGGCTCCTGAGCAAACACCTCCCTGACCGGCCGGAAAGACCGGCGATGCATCGAGCACGGTCCATTTCGGCGCAAGCAGGCAAGGTGCTCCTTTGTACCATAGCCTTTATGTCGAGCCAGGCCATAACCGGGATAAACCCTATCCATCTCGACAATCATGCGGTCGCGAGTAACTTTAGCCATAATGGAGGCGCAGGCAATTGAGAAACAAAGGCTGTCACCATTGGCTATGCCTTTTTGCGGCAGTGATATCTCTGGCAGGCGTATATAGTCGATGAGGAGGTACTGCGGTTCGGGTGTAAGCTGTCCTATGGCCGACTTCATAGCCAGGTATGTCGCTTTGACTATCCCCTGTGTATCTATTACATCACTGGACGATACGCCGATACCTACGGAAACAGCGACCTCGTTTATACAGTCAGATAAATACTCTCGTATGGCCGGACTTAACTGCTTACTGTCCCTGACCTTGTTCTTCCAGTGAGCTCTAAAATTTTGGGGTAAAATAACGGCCGCAGCCACTACCGGGCCTATCAAGGCGCCCCTTCCCACTTCATCCACACCAGCAACGAACAGGTAGCCCTGCGACCTGAGCAGCTTTTCCTCGGCGAATGATGGCTTCCGGCGGGTGTTTATTTACCTTACCTCCTCGTGCTTTAGCTCCCCTCTACTCCGTTTGCCTTCGCGCTGCGGCAATCACGTTTTTCATGAGCATTATATTCGTCATCGGGCCCGTTCCACCGGGTACGGGTGTAATCATGCCGGCCACCTCTTTTGCTTCCTCGAAGTCGACATCGCCGACCATCACACCCTCCACGAAATTAACGCCGAAGTCAATTACAAACGCTCCGGGCTTTATCCAGCTGCCCTTTATCATATTAGCCCTTCCCACGGCGGCGCACAGGACATCCGCGGTACGGCACATCCCGGGTAAGTCGGCAGTCTGTGAATGGCATAACGAAACAGTCGCGTTCTCGCGGAGTAACAATAGAGCCATCGGTTTACCGACGATTGTAGACCGCCCGACCACTACCGCGTGTTTCCCCTGCAGATTCACGCTGTTTCGCTTGAGAATCTCCATACCCCCCGATGGCGTCGCCGGAGCAAAGAACGGCCCGACCATTGCCGGGCGTCCTGTCGGGGCGGCTTGCGCCAGACGCCCTGTATTCACCGGGTGTACACCGTCTACATCTTTATCCGAGGATAGAGCGTCTTTAATTACTGCTTCATCGATTCCCCGGGGTAATGGCTCTTGTATCATGATGCCGTGTATAGTGGCGTTGGCATTCAACTGTGACACTAGTTCCTCGATTTCTTGTTGGGATGCAATATCAGGTAGGGTGTGGAGTTGAAATCCTAATCCCCGTGCGCCGAAAGATTTTTCTAGAGCGTTACTATAGCTGACCGAAGCCGGGTCTTCCCCGGCTCGTACAATCGCCACGGTCGGCGTAAAACTGTGTTGCCCAACGAATTCGGCAACATCCGCCTCTATCTCCTGGCGCATCTCTTTAGCCAGTTCGCTGCCGCTTAAGATTGTCGCACTCACATTATTAATCTCCTTCGCATCGTTGTATCCTATAGCTTGCTTGCTACAAGTTCGTAGATTTCATCGCGTAAAGCCGGTTTACCCTTGAGTAAAGCATCCAGCTTTACCCGGGTTTCCTTCATAAAAGTTTCATCCTTAATCCAGGCGAGATTGATGAGAACGTTGAGCGCCGCGCTTCGCAGACCTGCCTCAGCCATCAATATACCCACGCCGACATCGCTGACGGCATTAATATTACCTTTCTCTGCCGCCGGACGGCAAAGCTCCATCACCGCCACACAGGCTTCGGCGACCTGCATCGGTACGTTGGTAGCTGCTTTGAGTGCCCTGTCCATCGCTTTAGTGCGCGCTTCCTTCTGCTCTTCTGTGTCGCGGGGCATCTTCATTGTCTCCGATAGCTCGGTATAGACCTTGACGTCGGTTTCCAGCAGAACGACTAGCTCTTTACGCAGGCTTTCGGACTTATCGAGTAATGCGGCGATTTCTTCCTGGACATCGGCATATTTCTGCTTACCGATTGTTAGATTGCTGACCATGCTTATTAAAGCAGCCCCGAGAGCGCCGGAAAGAGCCGCCACACTACCGCCTCCCGGAGCTGGTGCTGAACTTGATAATTCGTCCAGAAACAACTTCATCGGCTCATTGGTCAATTCTTTAAAACTCGCTTTTCCCATTTTCCTCTTTCAGCCTTTCAATCTTTGTCTCTAAAGCAGCCTGCTTACCTTCCGCCAGATTATATCGGCAATTTCCTTTTTCCCCTTCTCCGCATCAACCACCAGCCAGCGTCCCGGCTCAGCCACCGCCAGCTTGAGGTAGCCCTCCCGCACTCGCTGGTGGAAGGCTATATCTTCCTGCTCAAAACGGTCTGGTTTTTCACCAATCTTCCGGTACAGCCCTTTTCCCACAGGCATATCCAGCAGAACGGTTAAATCAGGTATCAATCCTGTTGTACCTACCTTATTAATAGCGTCTACTATGGTTAGATCAAGTCCACGCCCATAGCCCTGATAAGCCGTTGTTGAATCGGCATAGCGGTCACAGATAACAATCTTCCCGCTTTCCAGCTCAGGCCGGATTACCTCCATGACCAACTGGGCTCGAGAGGCATTAAACAGCAGCAGTTCCGCCAACGGAGAGATATTTATATCCCGCGACCATTTGAGCAGATGCGTTATTTTCTTACCGAGGATGGTTACGCCCGGTTCATGGGTGAGTAACACTGGAAGTGTTAATTTCAACAGACGCCGGTAGAGCCGCTTCGACTGTACGCTCTTGCCGCAACCCTCGCCTCCCTCAAAGGTAATGAAAAGAGCCATATCCGCCTTCTCTATATCTTATTTTTACTTACAGCTTATAAATCTAAGCCTGCTCCTTATAAATCCTTACTCGCCTATCAGGGTCTTTACCCAGACTATGCGAAGCCAGGTCGCTACGCTGGGCTATAAGGTGCTGTAATCGTCTAATATAGGAACTCTGGGGACTTAGCTCAATCGCTTCCTGGCCTTCCTTTACCTGTGACACCGCTTCCTCAGCCTCACCGAGAGCAATCTGAAAGTGGTTAGATTTTTCAGCCCCTGCCTGTGGATAGATAGTACTCAACAACTGCCTAATTTGAGGTGGAGTGTTACTCCTGAGGACGTAGATGGGTAGATTAGCACTTTCAGCATCTCTTACCTGCTGGGGCTTCCGCCGATAGTAGTTCTTAGAGGTTACAAATACGCTAGCATCATGCAGGCTATCAACTATGTCCAGGTCCAGATGCATCTCCTTGGCCATCTGCACCAGCCTCGCCCGGTTCACACCGAACAGATACAGCCGGGGCGGCTTATCTGCCTTGGCACCTCGTTTACCCCTGACCGGTTTCTTTTTATCTGCCTCCGTTTTTTCTATTCTTACTTCTCCCTGCTCATCCAGCCAGCGAACCTCGGTGCTGGGAGGCGTACCACGTAAAAGGGCATCAACAGCCTCACCAACGTCGGGGTGGATAGCTACCTTATCCCAGTCCTGCAGCTCGACCACGATATCAAAGGTTGGTGGCGACCTGCGTTCCAGTATCGATTTCTGAGTGCCTCTGCGGCGGGCTTCTTCGTCACCCAGTGTTACCGACTGTATGCCGCCGACGAGGTCGGCCAGAGTCGGATTCATCATCAGATTATCCAGGGTATTACCATGAGCGGTTCCGACAAGCTGAACACCACGCTCTGCGATGGTCCGGGCTGCTTGTGCTTCAAGCTCGGTACCTATCTCGTCAATAACAATCACCTCAGGCATGTGATTTTCCACAGCCTCAATCATGACCGCATGCTGTAGAGTGGGCGTGGCTACCTGCATCCTTCTGGCATGGCCGATTGCCGGGTGGGGTATATCACCGTCACCGGCAATTTCATTCGATGTATCCACAATAATAACCCGTTTCTGCATGTCATCGGCCAGAACGCGGGCTACTTCCCGCAGCATGGTCGTCTTACCCACTCCGGGTCGACCCAGCAGCAGAACACTCTTGCCTGATTGGACAAGGTCTTCGATTACCTTTATCGTGCCGAAGATAGCCCGGCCCAATCGGCAGGTAAGCCCAACAATGCGGCCACGTCGATTGCGAATAGCTGAAATACGGTGCAGAGTACGTTCAATGCCGGCACGATTATCATCGCCAAAGCTGCCAATACGAGAGACGACGTAATCTATATCTGTCTCATCAACCTCTTTGCCATTAAGTAGCACTTCCTGTTTAGGGAAGCGGGCTTCGGAGGGACGACCCAGGTCCAGCACAACCTCCAGAAGTTCGCTGATGGCCTTCTGCCGACATAATGGCTGCTTGATGCGGGGCGGTAAGATATCAAGCAGAGCTTCCATATCGTCGGTAATTACCTTTTGCAAAAGTCCCTCCAGGATTATTTCTAGCAGTTTCCGGTCATAATATCCAGAAAATAGTGGTGAAACCTCAGGTCGGTGGTCAGTTCAGGATGAAACGCCACCGCCAACAGGTTCTTCTGCCTGGCGGCCACACAAGTACTATCATCTAACCTTGCCAGAATTTCCACACCGCCGTCGAAATGCTCAATTATGGGCGCGCGAATGAATACCCCCGGAAAAGGCTCTTTACCCAGGACCGGTATTGACAGTTCTACTTCAAAACTCTCTCTCTGCCGGCCGAAGGCGTTGCGTTTTACTATCATATTCATCAGGCCAAGCAATTCCACGCCATTACCCGCAACTTCCCTGGCCATGAGTATCATGCCGGTGCAGGTGCCAAACATCGGCATTCCTTCCTTTGCCCTTGAGGATATTTCATTCACCAGATTGTAGGCAGACATCAACCGGCTGATGGTCGTAGTTTCCCCACCTGGAATGACTAGCCCGTCCACTCCCCTGAGTTCCTCGGGCAAACGAACGGGCACAGCTTCTACATCCAGTTGTTCTAATATTGAAATATGCTCGGCAAAGGCTCCTTGCGAGGCAAGGACACCAATTTTCATGCTACCATCCTCTTTGTGCCATCAGTTCCTCAGATGGGATTTGTTTAATATCAAGCCCGGTCATAGCATCACCCAGGTTCTTGGAAACCTCGGCAATAATCGCCGGGTCCTGATAATTCGTGGTGGCTTTGACAATAGCCCTGGCTCTAACCTCAGGGTTGCTTGACTTGAATATACCCGAGCCGACAAAGACCCCCTCGGCACCAAGCTGCATCATCAGAGCTGCGTCTGCCGGGGTTGCCACGCCACCGGCGGCAAAGTTCACCACTGGTAGTTTCCCTATCTTGTGAACCTCAACGACTAGTTCAAAGGGAGCCCCCAGTTCCTTGGCCTGAGTCATTAACTCTTCCTCGGGTGTGTTCATCAATTTGCGTATGTTGTCCATGACGGCTCGTATGTGCCTGACTGCCTCCACAATATTACCAGTGCCAGCCTCACCCTTGGTCCTTATCATAGCCGCTCCTTCACCGACGCGCCGCAGGGCCTCACCAAGGTCGCGGCAGCCGCAGACAAACGGGACTTTAAAGTCATGCTTCCAGACGTGATGACTTTCATCAGCCGGCGTCAGCACCTCTGATTCATCGATATAGTCCACACCGAGCGCCTCCAGCGCTCGGGCCTCAACGAAATGCCCAATCCGGCACTTGGCCATTACGGGTATAGAAACAGTCTTCATAATGGCTTCAATGACCGTGGGGTCGGCCATACGGGCCACCCCACCGTCAGCGCGAATATCCGCCGGGACCCTCTCCAGCGCCATCACCGCGCAGGCCCCAGACTCCTCGGCAATCTTGGCATGCTCGGGCGTCACCACGTCCATAATAACTCCGCCCTTCAGCATCTGGGCCAGACCCGCTTTTACCTTCCACGTCCCGGTCTCCATTTTTTTGCCTCCTCCAGATTTTTCAAGTTGATAATATAATTCTACTACTGTTTAAACGGCTTAGCAATAGCGATTTATATATCTACCTTACTCCTTCAGGAGTCTTAGACTTGTAAGGTGTCAAAGGAGAGGGGGATGGAATAGATAAGAGATGGAGGGGAAGAGAGCTTTGCCCTCCTTGATTGCCCTCAGAGAAATATCCTGAAAGCATGATAAGCTCTTGACACGACATCAGATAAAGGGCTAAATTTACATAGCGATTTATACCAGCGTTGTTGACGCTTTTCAGCAGGAATTTTCTTTTTAGTGAGTGTAAATGGATTACTTGACATTCATCGCAATCATACTTATCCTGGTTGCAGCATTATATTTTAGCGTTAGAACCGAACGCAGGGTAAAAGATAAATATAAGAAGGAAGCCTACAGGCTGCTGGAAACCTCTGACCCTGCCTCCAAAGAGTTCAAAGATACTGTCAAGGGACTCCGGTTATATGCCGGGCGATTGAGGAAGGACCAAGAGGCCGTGCAACTCATTAACCGCTTGCTGGAGAAACATGGCCACCTTCTCAACTAAGTAATCATACCGGTTTATTTAGTTAAGATATAATCGGCCTTTTTGCTGGTACGCCGGGGCGGCGGGGGTATTCCGGAGGTGCTGGCCCTACCTTATTAATTACGATTAACCTGCGCTCACCGCCTAATTCCTCAAGGTCAACTGCCTTTATTTCTCTCAGACTGCCCCCCAGCACGGTAATAGCTCTGGATGCCTTATTTACTTCCTGCTCAATGTCCCCCTTTTTCTGGGCAACGAAACTGCCGCCGATAGCACAGAAAGGCAGGGTCAACTCGACCAGAGTTGGCAGAGACGCCACCGCCCGTGACAACACAAGGTCGAATCTCTCCCGGTATCGAGCGTTATGAGCTACTTCCTCAGCCCTACCGACCACGATTTCAACATTTCCAAGTCCCAGTTTAGCAACGAGATGATGCAGGAATTTTGCTTTTTTAGCGGTTGCTTCAAGCAAGACAAGTCCGATATCCGGCCATAGTATTTTCAATGGTATCCCGGGCAGGCCGGCCCCGGTACCGACATCAATAACGCTAAAGCTTTCACCTTCTGCCAGTGACTTCACTGCCAGCGTCACCGTGAGAGAATCAAGGAAATGCCTTACCTGCACTTCTTCGTAACCTGTAATACGGGTGAGGTTCATTTTCCGGTTCCAGTCGACGAGTTCCTTATAATAAATATGGAACTGCTCAAGCTGTCCCGGACTTAAATAGAGTCCAAGTTTCTGAGTACCAGACTTTAGCTTCTCCATAGAAATTCAGACGTGGCTGAGTCTATTTCTATAATCGTCCTTACAAAACCACAAATGTATAATACAGGTAGACTACCACACCGGCGAAGACGATACTATCCATACGGTCCAGCAAGCCGCCGTGACCGGGCATGAGATTGCCCGACTCCTTAACGCCCGCGCTGCGTTTCAGCAGGGACTCCACCAGGTCGCCGATTTGACCGAATATACTGACAAGCACGCCAAGGAGTATTGCCTGCCCGTAGCTCAGGGGGAGCTGGAGAGGGGTGGGCAGAGTGAAAAGCAGACTGATAATAACCGACCCGAATAGTCCGGCAATGGCCCCCTCCCAGGTTTTGCCGGGACTGATGCGTGGCGCCAGGCGATGCCTGCCGATGACCCTACCAATAAAGTAAGCAGCGGTATCAGAACCGAAGGTGGCAAATATAGCCAGATACAGCCAGCCCCTATCGGCGTCCAATCTTAACGCCACTAGATAGCTCAACAATAAACCCACATAAAGAATGCCGGCCATCATCCAGGCCCAGTTGGTAAAAGCGCCTTCCCTCTGTCGAATAATCACCAGCAATATTAGCGAAAGCACTACAGCCGATATCAGCAGAATCGGAAGAATATTTTTATAATCAAGGTGTGGGTATATTATGAACAGCAGCGTCCAGATGAGGCCGAAAATGAGAAGCGGTATGACTTTGGAGACAGCCGTAATTTTATAGAACTCAAGGACAGCCAGTAGTCCCCAGACAGCCGCCAATACGGTAAACCAGGGCAATGGTTCATCAAACCAGATGGCAACAATAAGAAGAGGAATGCCCCACAGTGCTGTTATGACTCTTTTCCTGAGCATGCGGCTTTCGATTGCAGCCCACCAAAGCGCCTCTGTCTCCGGCTATAGGTCAGCAATGCTTTCTCCAATTCCTCTTCATTGAAATCAGGCCAGAGAACCGGTGTAAAGTAATATTCACTATAAGCTGCCTGCCATATCAGAAAATTGCTGGTGCGAATCTCGCCACCAGTACGAATAACCAGGTCAACATCGGGGGAACCAGCCGTATAGAGACAGTCCCCGAATAACTTTTCATCTATGTCCCGGGTCGGCACTCTACTGGTGATTAAGCTACGTACCGCTTCCAGTATTTCCGCACGTCCTCCATAATTAAAGGCCACACCGACAGTTATGCCTGTGTTATTCTCGGTAAGCTTTACGGCCTTGTTTATGGACTTTTGCAGATCCGGAGATACCCCATCCAGGCTACCAATGTGGAGAATCCTAGCGCCATTCTTGTGAAGCTCGCGCGCTTCTTTAACTATCACTACTTTCAGCATATGGAATAAACCGTCGACCTCGTCCTCGGGGCGGTTCCAGTTCTCAGTGGAAAAGGTATAAAGGGTAACACACTCTGTCCCATGCTTATTAAGACACTTAATTATTGAGCGTATATTGTTCACCCCGGCCTTATGCCCTTGCAGACGAGGTAAGCCACGCTGTTCGGCCCATCTACCATTGCCATCCATGATGAAGGCTACATGACGGGGAATACCAATAATTCTTTCCATAGTCCCTGAAACAATCGCTGTCTTAGTTGAAACTAATTAAGGGCAGGCTCAACTCGTCAAAGTTAGACTTCCATGAGTTCTTTTTCTTTATCCTTGCCGAGCTGTTCAATATCAAACATGAAAATATCAGTAAGCTTTTGCAGCTGATCCTGGGCTCGCTTGTGCTCGTCCTGTGATATTTCCTTATCCTTTTCCAGCTTCTTAAGCTCATTGATAACATCATGTCGCAGGTTGCGCACCGTTATTCTTCTCTCCTCAATCCTCTTATGCACTACTTTAATCAGCTCCTGCCGCCGCTCCTCGCTGAGCGGCGGGATGCTTATACGGATGATATTACCATCATTGGACGGATTTAGACCGAGTTCCGACTTTAATATCGCCTTCTCAATATTACCTATGCTACTCTTATCCCAGGGCTGGATAACCAATAGACCAGCTTCAGGTGCTGAGATTCCAGCCAGCTGATTCAGCGGTGTGGGAACACCGGCATATTCCACCTTAACATGCTCAACAAGGGCCGGAGACGCATGTCCGGTGCGGATTGTCGCCAAATCCTCCCGGAATACTCTAACCGAGGCCTTCATTTTATCTTCAACACTTTGCAGAGTTTGGTTAACCACATTAACTCTCACTTGATACCAGTGTACCTATGGGCTGACCAAGAACAACCTGCTGCATGCTCTGGTGAGCCTGAAGGTCAAAGACGATTATTGGCAGCTTATTATCGAGGCATAGAGATAAAGCGGTGGTATCCATTACTTCCAAACGCATATTCAGCACTTCAAGATGAGTAATCCTGTCGAACTTCTTGGCGCCGGTGTCTTTGAGGGGGTCAGAAGTATAGATGCCATCTACATTGTTCTTGGTCATCAGCAGGACTTCGGCCCCAATCTCTATGGCCCGTAGGGCGGCGGCAGTATCGGCGGTCATGTACGGATTGCCGGTACCCCCGGCAAATATGACCACCCTCCCCTTCTCCAGATGGCGTATAGCACGCCGTCTGATATACGGCTCAGCTACCTGATTAATATCCAGAGCCGACTGCGTTCTGGTATAGACTCCTTCCCTTTCCAGTACATCCTGGAGGGCCAGAGCATTGATTAATGTAGCCAGCATTCCGGCATAGTCAGCCGTAACCCTGTCCATGCCAACCGCCTCAGCTTCAGCACCGCGCCAGATATTGCCCCCACCGACGACAATGGCGACACTAACCCCCATTTCTGTCACCTGTTTAATCTGCCCGGCTATCTTCTTTAAGGTAGGATTGTCAAT
>JAUWYU010000143.1 GCA_030615655.1 Dehalococcoidia bacterium | reverse complement strand
GCCCGGCTCTTCCCGGCCAACCGGACGACGGTAACCTTTGACGACATAGCCGGAGTCGAGGAAGCCAAACAGGAGATGCGGGAAGTGGTGGAATTCCTCAAGTCGCGGGAGAAGTTCCAGAGTCTGGGAGCGCGTATCCCGAAAGGGGTGTTATTGATGGGTCCCCCCGGCACAGGTAAGACGCTGATGGCGAGGGCCGTGGCCGGTGAGGCCGATGTGCCTTTCTTCAACATCAGTGGCAGTGAGTTCGTTGAGATGTTTGTCGGCGTCGGTGCCTCCAGAGTGCGGGACCTTTTCGAACAGGCCAAGCGCAATACACCGTGTATCGTCTTCATTGATGAGATTGATGCCGTGGGCCGCCAGCGCGGCGCCGGACTGGGTGGCAGCCATGATGAGCGGGAGCAAACACTTAATCAGATACTGGTGGAAATGGACGGATTTGACACCAGCACCAGTGTCATCGTTATTGCCGCTACCAACCGGCCTGATATACTTGACCCGGCTTTACTCCGTCCCGGCCGCTTTGACAGGAGGGTAATCCTGGACCAGCCGGACATCAGCGGGCGGCTGGCAATTCTGAAGGTACATACCAGTGGGAAGCCGCTTGAGAAATCGGTCAATCTGGAGACGCTGGCCAAGGGGACGGTCGGCTTCAGCGGGGCCGACCTGGCCAATCTGGTCAATGAGGCGGCCATTCTGTCAGCCAGGCGAAATAAAAAATCTATAGGCATGAAAGAGTTTGATGAGTCCATTGACCGGGTGATGGCTGGTCCTGAGAGAAAGAGTCGCAAGATAAGCCCGAAGGAGAAAGAAGTCATTGCCTATCATGAGGCCGGGCATGCCCTCGTTGCCAGGATGCTGCCCAATGCCGACCCGGTACATAAAATCTCCATAGTAGCCCGCGGGGCGGCGCTGGGTTATACCAAGCAGCTTCCAGCGGAAGACAGGTATCTGGTGACACGTTCTCAGCTTAAAGATAGACTGGCAACCTTACTTGGCGGACACGCAGCTGAAGAACTAATTTTCAATGAGAGGACAACCGGAGCCCATAATGATATTGAACAGGTTACCGCCTATGCCCGCCGTATGGTCACCGATTTTGGTATGAGCGATAAATTGGGCACGAGAACCTTCGGTAATAAGCAGGAAATGGTCTTCCTCGGTCGTGAAATCTCCGAGCAAAGGGACTACAGCGAGAGATTCGCCCTGGAAATTGACAGGGAGATTAATAAGATTATTGAGGAAAGCTATAATAAAGCCACGGAAGTCCTGACTGATAACAGGTCGAAATTGGAACGCCTCGCCAAGAAGCTGATTGCCCAGGAGACTCTTGAAGGTAAGGAGCTGGAAAAAGTCTTTAACGAGCTTGCTGTTCCCGGGCCCAAAAGGAAAGTCAGGAAAACGACCACGCCGGTGCCGGTGAAGCCGGCAGCTGAAATCGAGCCGGCCTTCAAGCCCAAGAAAGCTCCGGTTATGCCCCGCCTTGTCCCGAAGCGGACGCCAGCAGCACCTGATTAAAACGTACCAGCATGATTCAAATTACTGATAAGCCTATATTCCCCGAACTGGTGATTGGTGAGGTTAAGACGGCCGGCAGCGGCTGTGTGGTGACCTATGTCGGGTTGATTCGTGAGCAGTCCCGGGGTAAACCGGTTCTCTCGGTGGCGTATGAGGATGCTGACGGGAAGGCGGAGGACAGGCTGCGTAAAATAGCCGACGAGATTAAACAGAAATGGCCGGTGAACAGTGTGGCTATTTACCACCGGGTAGGCAAGCTGGAAGTGGGAGATATCAATCTCGTGGTGGCGGTAGCGGCGGCTCACCGGGTGGAGGGTTTTGCCGCCAGCCAGTACGCTATTGACCAGTTCAAGCGAGAATTGCCGACCAGGAAAAAAGAGACCTATCAGGACGGTAGCGTCTGGGCAGGGGATTAGAGGCAGGAGCCGGAGGCAAAATACTTATATTCCCTGTTTTACAACATATTCGGCCAGGTCAGACAGCGCCTGGCGGCTCGTATTCTCCGGGAGTAGATTGAGATTGCGACAGGCTTTATCATAGTATTCCGAGGCGATCCGGTAGCATTCCTCGATAATTGACGAGTTAAGCACCATTTCAATCGCCAGGCCGACATTCTTCTTATCTCTGGTCTCGAACAGTCTCTTGACCGGGTTATCCTCGGGGTAACGCTCCATTAAAAGCATGGCCGGCAGGGTGAGGGTACCCTGGGTTAAATCCGAACCTACCGGTTTGCCCATGGCTGCCTCGGTGCTGGTAAAGTCCAGTATGTCATCCACAATTTGAAAGGCGATACCCAGGTTGTCGCCATACTCTTTCAGTACTGCTACCGACTCTTCAGGGGCCTGGCTCAGGATAGCGCCTGCCTGCGTCGACAGCGAAAACAGGGAACCTGTTTTGCCATAGATGCGGCGGAAATAGTCCTCACGGCCTTGCTCGAAATTGAACGCATTGCGAAACTGACTTATCTCGCCGCTGGAAATGGTCGCCAGGGTCTGTGAGAAGAGCTTGACTGCCCGCGGCGACTGCGTGTCGGCCACAAATTCCCCCGCTTTGGCAAACAGGTAATCCCCCATGAGCACAGCGATGTCATCGCCCCACATTTTGTTTATGGTCGGCCTGCCCCGGCGGACCAGAGCCTTGTCAATGGCATCATCGTGGACCAGCGTGGCCGTATGCATAAGCTCCACGGAAACAGCCATAGGCAGAAGGCAGGTGAGGTCATATTTACAGAGCTTGCCGGACAGCAGGGTAAGCGCCGGCCGTATTCCCTTGCCGGTTTCCTTCACCACGTAGCCCAACTGCTCCGACAGCCAGGGAAAATCAATCTGGCTGATTGACCTCAGCACGTCTTTTACCCTGGCCAGGTCATCAAGAATGGACTCGTAAATCTGGTTAAGTTCCAATGCGTCTGGTCTCCTCTTCGATAACACTATCATCGAGTTTAGAAAAGAGGGGCTTGGGCTCACGCAATTTTTGTCCCGACGGCAGGTCCTGCGGCTTCCAGCCATAATCTTCTATCTTTCCGTCAAAGCCGAGATATTCATGCACTTTCTGCGAACTGAAGGGCAGGAAGGGATACATGGCCGTTTTCAGGCAGGATATGGCGTAGAGAGCCACGTACAGCGAATCGGCGGCAGCCTGTTTATCTTCCTTGATGACCTTCCATGGTGATTTTTCATCCAGGTAGCGGTTTACCTCGTGGGCTAATGACATGGCTGTCATTATTGCCTGCTTAAAACTGCATCTGGAGAGAAGCTCACCTGTCTGACTGGCGCAAGAATCAGCATCTTTCATAATACTCTTACCAGAGTCATCCAGTTCTCCGTGTTTTGGCACACGCCCATCAAAATTCCTATAGACTAATGTCAGTACACGGTTGACCAGGTTGCCGTAGGTGGCCACAAGCTCGTCGTTGTTGCGGCGGACAAGCTCGCGCCAGGAGAAATCGGTATCGCTGGTTTCCGGCATGTTTATGGAGAGCAGATAGCGCAGGGGGTCGGGGTCATAGCGCGAGAGATAGTCGGGCAGCCAGACCGCCCAGTTCTGGCTGGTAGAGAGTTTTTTGCCTTCAATGGTCAAAAACTCATTGGCGGGTACGTCATAAGGGAGTTTCAGGTCGCCGTAGCCCATCAGCATCGCCGGCCAGATAACGGTGTGGAAAATAATGTTATCCTTGCCAAGGAAGTAATAACTTTTTACATCGTCACTCTGCCAGAAGTCGCGCCACTTTTCCTCGTCCCCGGCTATTTCTTTAGCCCATTGTTTAGACGCCGAAAGGTAGCCGATGACGGCTTCAAACCACACGTAGATGCGCTTGTCTTCGAAGCCATCGACCGGCACCGGTACTCCCCAGTCGATGTCGCGGGTAAACGCTCTGTCTATCAGGCCTTCCTCAAGAAACCGCGTTGTAAAATTTAGGACATTTGACCGCCAGTGTTTCTTGTCCTTCACCCAGTCGAGTAATTTATCTCTAAAGGCCGGTAATCTTAGGAAGAACTGTTCCGAATCTTTATAGACGGGAGCTGTCCCGCATAGGCGACAGTGTGCTTCGATTAAGTCGGGAGCATCCATCAGCTTGCCGCAGGCTTCACACTGGTCGCCGCGAGCCCCGGGGGGATTACAAAAAGGGCCGGTGCCTTCAATCTAGCGGTCGGGCAGG
>JAUWYU010000170.1 GCA_030615655.1 Dehalococcoidia bacterium | reverse complement strand
GAGGAAAGACGGGTTATGGAAGCTACCGGCGTTCTGTCGGAGTCGTCGATTTACGTTGATGATACCCCTTTGCTCCGTATGGCCGAGATGCGCAGCAAGGCGCTCCGACTCAGCTATGAGCGTGGCATTGACCTCGTTATCATTGACTATCTCCAGCTGATGCAGGGGGAGGGTATCCGGGGCGAAAACAGGGTACAGGAAATCAGCTATATCTCCCGCTCGCTTAAGGCGTTGGCCCGTGAGGTGAATGCGCCCGTGCTGGCCGTGTCGCAGCTCAGTCGCGCTGTGGAGTGGCGCGCCTCCCACGAACCTCAGCTCTCCGACCTGCGTGAGAGCGGCAGCATTGAGCAGGATGCTGATGTTGTCCTCTTTATCTATCGTGATGAATATTACTATAAGACTGAAGAAGAATGGCTGGCCCAGCACCCTGATAAAGAATACCCGCGTGAGGAGGCCGATATTATTATCGCCAAGCACCGCAACGGACCCACCGGGCGGATAAAACTGCGTTTCCGGCATAGCCTGGCGAAATTTGAAAGCATCAGCAGCGGGGAGCCGAGTCTATTATGAAGCGGTTCCGCGGTTTTCCCGCCAGGATGGAGTTTACCCCCTTGCCTAATGTCTTCTTCAGCAGTCTGCTGCCTCAGATAACTGATATCGCCGAACTGAAGACGACCCTGCATGTTATGGCGGTGCTTTATCGCAAGAAGGGTTATCCTCGCTTTGTAAGCTATGGGGAACTGCTGGGGGATGCCGGCCTGATGGGCAGCCTTAAAGCGACCGGGGAGTCGCCTGATGAGGTGTTGCGCGGCGCTCTGAAAATGGCTGCCGGGCGGGGCACGGTGCTCCACCTGGCGTTGGACAGAGATGGCGACTCCGAAGATGTCTATTTCCTGAACGATGAACCCGGTCGTCAGGCGGTGGCTAAAATTCAGAACGGTGAGCTTGAGTTGGTCGGACTGAAATCTAAGGGACAGCCCTATGTCGAAACCGAAGAGCCGCCTGATATTTTTACCCTTTACGAAGATAACATCGGCATGTTGACCCCCATGATTGCCGAGGAGCTTCAGGAAGCCGAAAAGCAGTATCCCCAGGACTGGATTCGGGATGCCATTAAAGAGGCGGTTTTACATAACAAGCGGAGCATTAAATATATCGCCAAAATTTTAGAGAACTGGGCTGCAGAAGGTAAGAGCGATGGAGCATATCAGCGACATCCTGAAAAGACAGACCCGGACAGGTTCATCAAAGGAAAGTACGGACATATGGTCCGGCGCTGAAGAAGAGACCCCCGCAGGCTCGGATTGTCCCATCTGTAAAGGCGCCGGCATCGTTCATCCGCGTCTGCCTTCGGGCGAAACTGACTACAGCCGGGTTGTTCCCTGTCGCTGCACCAGGAAGGAACTGGATAGCGAACGTCAAAACCGTCTGTTGCAGTATAGCAATCTGGGCTCGCTGACCCGCTTTACCTTCGACAATATGGAGCCGCGGGGGACAAGGGGCAGTAAAAGGAATCAGGAGCAGTTCGGCCGCGCCTGTGAGGCCGCTAAAAAATTCGCCGCCGAGCCTGAGGGCTGGCTGGTGCTGGGTGGTTCCAGTGGCAGTGGCAAGACCCATCTGGCGGCTGCCATCGTCAATGAGCGTATTGGTAACGGCCAGCCGGCTTTCTATATCACCACGCCCGACCTCCTCGACCACCTGCGTGCTTCCTTCAATCCCGACAGTGAAGTGCCTTATGACGAGTTCTTCGACCGGGTGCGTAATGCCCCGTTGCTGGTTCTGGACGATTTGGGGGCTCAGGCGGGCACCCCCTGGGCTAAAGAGAAACTCGACCAGCTATTGACCTCGCGCTTCAACAGCGAATTGCCGACGGTTATCGTTACCATCACGCCTGTTGAGCAGCTGGACGATAGACTACGTACCCGACTGACCGACCCCGGACTGTGCCAGGTGTATATGCTTGATGAAGAGCAGCCCACGTCGGAATACGGCTGGGGCCCGGAGTTTGAGCTGCAGAAAAACATGACCTTTATCAATTTTAAACGCAGAAATAATCTGTCTCTGGAGCTACAGGATAATCTGGACGAGGCATATCGCATAGCTTTTGATTTTGCCAAAAATCCCGAAGGCTGGCTGGTTTTCATGGGCGAGACGGGCTGTGGCAAGACTCACCTGGCAGCCGCTATTGTTAATTATCGTTACGAAGCCGGCAAGCCGGCCCTTTTTGTCGTCGTGCCTGAGTTCCTCGACCATTTGCGCTCTACCTTCAGTCCGGAGAGCAAGGTGTCCTATGACCAGCTTTTTGAAAGTGTTAAGAAAGCGCCGCTCCTTGTCCTGGACGACTTCGGCGAGCAGTCAGCCACGCCGTGGGTGCGGGAAAAGCTCTATCAGCTTCTCAACTACCGCTATAACGGCAGACTGCCGACCGTTATCACCACCCGTCTTGATTTTGACCAGATTTTAGGGGAGGTTGACCCAGCCATCAGCTCCCGACTCGTTGACCAGAATACCAGCACGCCCTTCAATATCATGGCTCCCGATTTCCGGGGCGATAGACGCGCCGATAAAAAGCGAGCCCCCTCCCGCGGCAAGTCCGGTCGCTACCGCTAAGCAGGTCAATTAATATGAATGGTTACTATAAGATTGAGAGGAACATTTTAGATTACCTATTTGTCTCCTACCCATGTTTTAATTCGCATTGCCGTGGAAAGATATTAATATCTCTTTACAATCTTTACAGGAACACTCGCATACAATGCTCAATCTGTAAACGGGAGTGCTCTTTTGACCTTGAAAAAGGGTATTTTGAGTCTGTTCAGAGAGCCTTTGATTATTTGTACAGACAACTGGATACGCTAAACCTTTTACCCTTGGCCTTTTCGACGGAAATTTCTCCCAAAACTGTGTTTATGGATGACGAACAGCTATAAAACACATGATACTCCTTACTTGTCTTTATGGGATAGCCCCCTTCTAAGTTATCTTTTCCCACCCAGCTTGCCCGCCGTAGCTCTCGCCTGCCAGAGCTCCAGAGGAGCGGCGAGCAGGTTAGCGTAGGCTGGCCGCCCTCGTCTCATTCGTTGCTTATCCCGCAGGATGCCTCCCAATATTACGTCAAACTTACAGGTTATCGTGTAGTATGTCGAGTTGTGGTCCCTCACTTAATGACGCGTATGGACGACGCGCTCCGTAGACGACCGTCTTGCTCTCTTGCGCCGCGGGGTCATCGGTGTAGTCACCATAGGTCGTGATATCCTCAAACCCGGCGCGTTCGAGCATCATGAGAAATTCATAATGAAAGTACCATCGCAGGAGGTGGGCATGC
>JAUWYU010000156.1 GCA_030615655.1 Dehalococcoidia bacterium | reverse complement strand
CGCTTTCACGCTTTCCAGTCGATTGTAACCTTTGGTAGTATCATGGTAGTTTCGATTGCACTATCCATTTTGGGTTTGATACCGTTTCTTGGAGTTGTTTTCGATATTGTGAACATGATAATTGGTGCTCTTTCTTTCGTGTTGTGGATAGTCCTGATGGTTTTAGCTTCACAGGGCAAGAAGTACAAGCTCCCCGTGGCCGGTGACATGGCCGAAAAATGGGCCGGATAAGTTGATTTTACAGGCTTAAAGCCTTAAGCTTTCTTATAAAATCTATCAGGAGGGTAAAATTATGCCGCTAGTAACTATTAAAGTATTAGAGGGAAGAACCACCGAGCAGAAACGGGGCATGGTCAAAGATGTTACCGAGGCGATTGTTAAGAATATCGGGTGTCCGGATTCAGCAGTACAGATAGAATTGGTGGACCTTAAACCGGAGAATATCGCCCACGGTGGCAAATTATTCAGTGACGGCCGGTAACCGGGAGGCAGTTTGAGAGTTCTGGGCATTATGGGCAGCCCGAGGATTAGGGGTAATACCGACCTGCTGCTTGATGAAGCTCTCAAGGGGGCGCAAAGTCAGTCGGCAGAGGTCGAGAAAATCGTCGTGGACAGGCTCAAGATTGCTCCCTGCAAGGAATACTACGGATGCCTGAAGGACGGCAACTGCGTCATCAGAGATGATATGGACGATATCTATCCCAGGCTGCTAGGCGCCGACGCCATTATCGTTGCCTCCCCGATATTCTTCTACACCGTCAGCGCCCAGCTTATGCTGCTCATCAGCCGCTGCCAGGCGCTCTGGGCGAGGAAATACATATTAAAAAATGTGGACATTCCTCTTAAAAAGGGGGCATTTATTGCCGTTGGGGCCACTAAGGGCGAGAAACTATTTGACGGCCCGAAACTGACGATACGCTACTTCTTCAAGGCGATTAACGCCGATTATACGGACGAGCTTCTTATACGCGGCGTCGACAAAAAAGGCGAGATTAAGCAACACCCCACCGCCCTGGCCGACGCCTACGAACTGGGTAAAAGACTGGCCGCTGGCTAATCTGACTTATGGTCGCCTTTAATGCTGATAGTTATCTCCCGGAAGGGTATCACATTGCCGCTGGCAAGAATCGCCTGCTTGGCCATGTGCACCAGACCGGAACAGCAGGGCACCTCCATGTGCACCACCGTCAGGCTCTTCAGCCCGGACTGGCGTAGAATCTCGGTCAGTTTGTCCTGATGAGCCTGGAAATCGTCCAGCTTGGGACAGGCTACCAGCAGAGCATTATCTCCGAGAAAGTCCTGATGAAAGCCGGCATAGGCAAAAGGAACGCAGTCTGCCGCCAGCACCACGTCCGCCCCTTGCAGGAAAGGCGCTGACGGCGGGACAAGAGTAAGCTGTACCGGCCAGTGAGCAAGCCTGGATTCCGGGGCCTCCCGGGTAATTTCCGCTCCCGGAACTGCCGTATTGGTTGGCTTTTCAAACTGGGTAACCGTAGCCGATGGACAACCGCAGGGAAGCTTATCTTCGGTCTCTTTTTCCTGCAAGTGCTGCTCCACTGCCTCTTCATCAAATTCTTCTGCTTCACACTCTTCAATAGTAATAGCTCCCTGCGGACACTCGCCAAGACAAGCACCGAGACCATCACAGTATGTTTCGCTAATCAGCCTGGCTTTGCCATCTATAATCTGTAGGGCCCCCTCAGCACAGGAGATGATGCAGTTGCCGCAGCCGTTACACTTATCCTCATCAATTTTAACTATTTTTCTGATTGTCCTGGTAACCATATCTTTCCTCCTGAAATCTTTCGCTAACCCTCGCCCTTCAGCGCCTTCCACCTCACCTCCCCCAGGCACTGTCGCGCCGAGGCACACCACTCGATGCAGGACGGTACCTGCTCTTTATAGACGTATTCACCACACTTTCGGCACTTAATCCTGAGTTCATCGGAGAACATTTCAACTTCGGCACCGCAGTTCGGGCACTTGTACACGGCCGCTCTCAAGTTTTTGATATCCTGGCCGGGACACTTGATATTCACGTCTGTCACCTCCTGGCCACTCAGCTTATCTTACTAAATTATAATACAACCGGGCCCGCACAGCCCGCTATGACTTTAGTCACATCTTTCGTCTATCTATTCCCACCTGCCGCCCGAGTATCATCTGAGGCTTATCCCGTCGTTCTGTCCTCACCACCCCACGGGGTGTTTAAGAGGGGTGCAGACCCCTCTTTCAATATTTCCCCCCCTCTCCTGTGACACCTCGTCAGGAGAGGGGGATTAAGGGGGTGAGGTAGACAAAATATCTTCTTTTCTATCTTTTCCCACCCCCCAGTTTGACTTATCACGGCGCAACGTGCTATACAAAAATAGCGCTCTATGTGATTCTGTCGGAGGATAATCTATGAAAATCACTAAAATAGAATGTATACCTGTCTCCCTGCACTTCGCCAAACCGATTGTCATGTCCGGAGGTGCTGCCGCGTGCTCTAATGCCGTCGTCGTCAAGATGCACACGGACGATGGTATTACGGGCATATCTGAGACTGGTGACACATCCATGTGGTACATGGGCGAGAGCCAGGACTCCATCATGCACAACATTAACAACATCTTCGGGCCTGATATCCTCCTCGGTGAGGACCCCTTTAACATCGAAAAAATCGTGGCGAAGATGGACAGGGCCGCCAGGGCCAACAATCAGTCGAAGGCAGTCATAGATTATGCCCTGCACGACATCATGGGCAAAGCCCTGGGAGTTCCCGTCTACAAACTCCTCGGCGGCCTCTCCAATGAAAGGATTCCGCTGGGCTTTGTGATGTCCTCTGGAACACCTGCCGAAGTGACGGATGAAGGACGGAGTCTGGTAAAAGCCGGCTTCAAGTGTCTGAAGCTGAAGGTCGGTGCCAAGACAGCCGAAGAGGACTTGGAGATGGTTGGCGCCCTGAGAGAGGCGGTCGGCAGCGGTATCAAGATAATGATTGACGCCAACGGCGGCTGGCACTATCACCAGGCGCTGCACTTCCTGAAGAAAGTGGCGAAGTACGACATATTCATCGCCGAGCAGCCCGTACCGTGGTGGGATATGGACGGACTGGCGCGCCTCCGCAGGAAGGTGGATATGCCTGTCTTCGCCGACGAAGCGGCCGCCGAGCTTAACGACCTGATCAAGCTTATCCAGCGGGATGCCGTAGACGGCTTCTTCCTCAAGGTGCCCAAGGCAGGCGGCATACTAAAGTCCCGGAAATGGGTAGCCATCGCTCAATCGGTCGGCTTAACCGTGATGTGCGGCTGCATGATTGATTCCGGAATCGGGGCCGCCGCTTCAGCGCACTTCCTGGCCGCCACCGAGTGGATGGGCAGGATTGAACATGAAGCCATTGGCCCCCTCAACCTCTATAACATCCCCGACACAGTCAGCACCCCTCTGAAGAACGACCTTGCGGTTAATGTCCCCAGGTATGAGAACGGCTTTCTCTACCCGCCCGAAGGCCCCGGCCTCGGCGTCGAACTGAACGAGGCTGCCGTAAAGCAATTCGCGACTCCCGGCAAGAACCCGACCGTAATCGGCAAATAGACGGGATGCAGGTGAGACATTGAGAGGCTATTTATGAACACGACCGAAAATTCGCCTGTAGAAAAACTGGCCGCCAACGTACTGGAGACACGCTTTGACGACTTCGACCCGGCAACGCTGGAGAACGCCAGGAACCGCATCATCGACACGCTGGGCTGCCTGATTGGCGGCTCCGGCGACACGGGAAATCCCGAG
>JAUWYU010000132.1 GCA_030615655.1 Dehalococcoidia bacterium | reverse complement strand
CCCGCTATCGCCGCCCCGATTGCCCCCGCCACGTTAGGCCCCATGGCGTGCATCAGCAGGAAGTTCCTCGGGTTCTCTTTCTGCCCCATTACCTGCACCACGCGGGCCGCCATCGGCACCGCCGAAACTCCCGCCGCCCCTATCATCGGGTTTATCTTCTCTTTAGAGAACAGGTTCATTATCTTCGCCATAATGACGCCGGCGGCCGTGGCGACGGCAAAAGCCACGATGCCCAGCACCAGCACCATCAGCGTCTTGGACTGCAGAAAGTTCTCGGCGGTCATGCTAGCCCCTATCGCCAGCGTCAGGAATATCGTCAGGACATCTATCAGCGCTGTGGACGCCGTTTTCGTGAACCTCTCCGTAACGCCGCTCACGGCAAACAGGTTCCCCACCATGAACATGCCGATGAGCGGGGCCGACATGGGCACGAACAGGATTACTATTATTGACGCAATCACCGGGAACAGTATCTTCTCCCGTTTTGACACTTCGCGCAGCTGCGGCTTCATGTAGATGCCGCGCTCTTTCTTGGTGGTCAGCAGCCTGATTATCGGCGGCTGGATGATGGGTACCAGCGCCATGTAGGAGTAACAGGCGATAGCCGTCGCGCCGATTAAATGCGGCGACAGCACCGAAGTGACGAAAATAGTGGTCGGTCCCTCCGCCCCGCCGATTATCCCTATGGAGGCCGCTTCGGCTATGTTGAAGAGGCCCGTACCTAAAGCCGCGAAGAAAGCAAAATACACCCCGAACTGCGCCGCCGCACCCAGCAGCAGGGTCTTGGGATTCGCCAGCATCGGCCCGAAGTCGGTCAGGGCGCCCAGACAGAGAAAGATAAGCGGCGGTATTATCTGCCACATGATACCGTACTCGAATATCCTGGAGAGCAGCCCGATGGGCTTGGTCGCGAGGGGGGTCTGGGTCGTGGTCAGCATTACGGCCATCACCTCTCCGGGCTCGACCCCCTGACCCGGTGAAACCAGGACTTCCTTAACCCTGCCCGGGACCGGGGACAGTACTTCCCCCGAGTCCAGCACCAGGACGACATCTTCTTCCCCGAGCCGGCTGTCTTTATCGACTTCCACGCTGATAACCCTGGCCGGCATTTCCCCGGCATTGGTTATCTCCAGCTCGTAGTCCATCAGGCCGCCCATGGGAAGGTTAATCAGCAGAATGCCGAAGCCTATCGGCACCAGCAGGAGGGGCTCCATCTTCTTGGCGATTCCCAGGAAGATAAGTCCCCCGCCGATGAGGAGCATCAGCAGGCTGCCCCAGCCGAAATACTGAAACCCTGTCTCAAATAGACCGAACATAATTCGTTATCTGCTCAATACTCGATAACGGCGATTACCTCGCCGGGTTTAACCACCTGGTCGACGGCCACCCCTACCTCGGTAATGGTGCCGTCTACCGGCGCCAGTATCGGGTTCTCCATCTTCATGGACTCCAGCGTGCAGAGCACGTCACCCTCTTTGATGGTGTCGCCGACTTTAACATTTACACTGACAATCTTACCGGTTATGGGAACTTCTACTCTCTCTCGTGCCAATTTCAAGCTCCTTTCTGGTTGTCATCATCCTCTTCTTCGTCGCTTCCGCTTCCCTTAAACAGCTTCCCGGTCAGCCAGATAACTATCGCCAGGATAATCAGCAGCATAAAGACCATGCCAAAACCAGCGCCCCCCACCTGCCCCGCAAAACCCCAGGGTACTTCCATTTCACTATCCTGCCTTCACTTCTATTATTGCCCTTCTATACTAAAAGGGCGGCGGGCTCAACTCTTTGAACCACCACCGCCCTATTATACAGGAGTCGGTTTTACAAGTCACGCTATCTTATTTAACTGCGCCGACTGCCATATCAGGCAATACGTAGTTTTCCCTGGACTCGATTATGATTTCCCCGTCTTTCACATCCACCACCACGTAGGATATGTATATGCTCTCCGAGGCACGGGGCTCAAGAGCTTCCTTGTCCTTAATTCTTCCCTCGGGTTCATCCTTCATCAATTCTTTTATCTGGTCTTTGGCAATTTTCTCTGTTTCAAACTTGATGCTATTCTTTGAAAAGACTGTTATGGAAGCCCCGGTTTCCTCTATATTAAGTACGCCCGGGATTTCCCTGATAGCCCCAATTATCCCGGATACAGCCTCTGCCTTCTTTATCGTGGTCTTTGTCTCAAAAACTCTCTCAAAGACCTTGAATTCATCACGCAGCACCGCATCTGATAGTTTATCTTCAACTATGTTCTGAATGACCCTGCGCAGCGGCCGGGCCCCGAAGACTTCGTCATAACCCTTGTCGCCCAGAAAGTCTTTAGCCTCTCCGGTAACCTCGAGCTTTATTTCCTTCTCTTTCAACTGCTGACCCACCGTCGCCAGCATCAGGTCGACAATCGACCGTATCTGCTCCTTATCGAGGGCGTGGAACACAACCGTGCCGTCAACACGGTTGAGGAACTCGGGACGGAAGGCCTTCTTGAGTTTGTCGAGTAGGTTCTCCTTCATCCTTTGGTAAGTCTGCTCCCGTGTCTTGGCCTCATCGCTGCGGGAGGTAAAGCCGATGGTGGTGCTCTTGAGGATATCCTCGGCACCGATATTGCTGGTCATGATGATGATGCTGTTGCGGAAATCAACCCGCCGCCCCTTGGCGTCGGTCAGGTGGCCGTCGTCGAATATCTGGAGGAGCAGGTTAAACACATCCGGGTGGGCCTTTTCAATTTCATCCAGCAGTATGCAGCTGTACGACTTTCGTCTAACTGCTTCCGTGAGCTGCCCGCCCTCATCATAGCCGACGTATCCCGGCGGCGCCCCGACAAGTCGGGAGACCGCGAATTTCTCCATGAACTCGGACATGTCAAGCCGAATCAGCGCATCCTCGCTGCCGAACATGAACTCGGAAAGAGCCCTGACCAGCTCGGTCTTACCGACACCCGTCGGCCCCAGGAAGATGAAGTTACCTATCGGGTGTCTGGGGTCTTTAAGACCGGCCCGGGCTCGCCTTATCGCCTTCGCGATGGTAAGGATAGCCTCATCCTGCCCGACAATACGTTGATGCAGCACCTCTTCCATGTTGAGCAGCCGACTGGTTTCATCGCCGGCCAGTTGCACTACCGGGACCCCTGTCCACATGCTCACCACCTCGGCGATATCCTCGGCAACCACTTCCGGTTGCTCCTGCTCCTGCTCGCTCCGCCACTCGTCTTCAAGCTGCTTTATCTTCTCGTCTATCTGAAGCTCCCTCTCGCGCAGCTCTGCGGCATAATCATACTTCTGCGTGGCCAGGGCTTCATCCTTATCCTTGCGTATATTATCGCCCATCTGTTTGGCTTCCTTCAGGGTAATGGGCATCGTTCGGTGTTTTATCCGCACCCTCGATGCGGCCTCGTCGACCAGGTCAATGGCTTTATCCGGCAGAAATCGGTCGGGTATATACCGGGAGGCCAGGTTCGCCGCTGAACTCAATGCCTCATCGCTTATCGTCAGGTGATGGTGCTCCTCATAGCGCTCTTTAATACCGCGCAATATCTCCATTGTTTCGTCTACCGATGGCTCCTCCACCAGTACCGGCTGGAAGCGGCGCTCCAGGGCGGCATCTCGCTCCACGTACTTGCGATAGTCATCAAGAGTGGTAGCGCCGATGCACTGCAATTCGCCCCGCGCCAGTGAAGGCTTGAGGATATTGGCGGCGTCAACCGCCCCCTCGGCGGCGCCGGCGCCCACCATGGTATGGAACTCGTCAATAAACAGCACACAGTTAGCCGCTGTCTTTACCTCGTCAATAATCTTCTTCAGCCGTTCCTCAAACTCGCCCCGGTATTTCGTTCCGGCCACCAGTGAGCCCATGTCCAGCGCTATCAGACGCCTGCCTTCCAGGGTCTCGGGGACATCGCCGGCGACAATGCGGTGGGCCAGACCCTCAACGATGGCCGTCTTGCCCACGCCCGGCTCGCCTATGAGGGCCGGGTTATTCTTGGTGCGTCGACTCAGTATCTGGATGAGTCGCTCTATCTCTTTATGTCGCCCGATTACCGGGTCGAGTTTCCCGGCGCGGGCGGCCGCTGTCAGGTCGATACCCAGCTGGTCAAGTGCCGGAGTTCGACTCGCCCCGCGGGTCATCCTGGCCTTGGGTGCGCCCTGGGTGAGAATACGGGCCGTTTCCGCGCGTGCCCGCTCAAGGGTGATGCCAAAGCTGTCAAGCACGCTGGAGGCGACGCCTTCTCCCTCGCGCAGCAATCCCAGCAGCAGGTGCTCGGTGCCGATATAGTTATGGCCCAGATGGCGCGCCTCATCGATAGCCAACTCAATGACCTTCTTGGCCCTGGGCGTAAGTCCGGTCTCGCCTGTGCCCGGTCTCTCCCCGCGCCCAATAATGAACTCCACCGCCGAGCGCACCTTACCCAGGCCGATGCCCAGACTGGTAAGAACCCTGGCAGCTACCCCCTCCTCCTCCCGTACCAGCCCAAGCAAAATATGCTCGGTGCCAATGTAGCTGTGGTTAAGGTTCCGTGCCTCTTCCTGCGCTATGGTGAGAACCCTCCGGGCTCTCTCTGAGAATTTCTCAAATCTGCTGGCCATTTCCCCTTCCCGTAACCACTTTATACTCTATAATTTATAGAGGACCCCTCTATTTTTAATATTATAATAAAGCACATGGTAAAGCAAGCAGGCGTCGCAGGTCGGGTCTCCCATTAAAACTACAAAGAAACTCCTTGAATTTTAAGCCTCCTGGCAGTGGCATATTTTCCACAAAGGGTTGCCCCCTCAGTATCGTCTGCGCTGGGGCGTTTCACTTCCGTGTTCGGGATGGGAACGGGTGGT
>JAUWYU010000102.1 GCA_030615655.1 Dehalococcoidia bacterium | reverse complement strand
CCTGCTTCAGGATTAAGGGAAGTCAGGCCGTAGTTATCACCGACCCTTTTCCGCCGGACCTTGGTTACACACTGGGTAAGCAGACTGCCAACATCGTAACTGTAAGCCATCAGCATCCTTCACATTCTTATGTTAACGGCATAGGTGGTGAACCAAGGATAATCAAAGGACCCGGAGAGTATGAAATCAGCGGCGTCCTGATTATCGGCATAGCCACCTTTCATGACGCCGTGGGGGGTCAGACCAGGGGTAAGAATACAGTTTACCTCATGGAAATAGAGGGGGTATCGGTATGTCACCTGGGTGACATCGGGCATGTGCTTAGCGATGAGCAGGTGGAAGAGATGGGCAATGTCGATGTGCTGCTGCTGCCGGTGGGTGGCGTGTCCACCATAAATGCCGCCATGGCCGCCGAGGTTATCCGCAAGCTTGAGCCGAAGGCAGTAATCCCCATGCACTACAAAACCCCTTCGATAAAGCGTGAGCTTGACCCGGTGGAGGACTTCCTCAAAGAGATGGGTATGGAACAGGTTGAAGCTCGTCCTAAGCTGACCGTCAGCAGAACTAACCTGCCCGCCAGCACGCAGGTGTTTCTATTGAGTTCTTAAGGTTTGTTGTCTGCCTGTTATTTGAGGCTAACTATACCTGGTCCTGGTCAAGGAAATCAAGCAGCCGACGATTGAAGGCGTCGCTGTTTTGTCCGTGGGGGGCATGCCCGTAGCCCGGAAGCACCGCCAGCTGTGCTCCGGGTATCAATTTCTTGGCCCGGCGGGCTATAGATAGGGGTAAGTAAATGTCGTGGCGCTTCCACATGAGGAGTGTTGGCATCCTCAGCCCGGGCAGTTCATTAATGCAGAGCCAGTGGGTTTCATCTTCATCCTTCGCTAAAATTCGGGGATAAGGCTGCTGTCGCCTGAGCAGCTTGCGTATTACCCGGAAGGCGGTAAGTACGATAGTCCCAAATCTGGAAACTTTACCAAATCCAACGGTATCCACCAGGACAAGTTTACGCGCCTTTTCCGGGCGTCCGAGGGCTACCTCCAGGCATATCCTGCCCCCGAAGGAGTGCCCTACCAGAACCGGCTGTTCCAGTCCGAGCGCCTCCACGAATCCCAGGATAAATTCACTGAAGTCAGAGAGGTAGTAGCTGTCCTTGCTCCTGTCGCTCTGCCCGAAGCCTATCAGGTCGGGGGCATACAGGCTGTAGCGGTGGGAGAGAGCCGTCATGGTACCGAGCCAGTCCCGCGAGTCGCTGGCGCCGCCGTGTATCAGCACTACCGGGGGACCACTGCCTGCCTTCAGGTAGTGCACCTGATGGCCGTTCACCTTTAACTTGAGTCCCTCGATGCCTGCCTGCCTGTCTTCAGTCTCCTCTGTCACCGCGTGATGCCTTTATCTGGATAAAATTTATAAATTCCTCAAGCAGACGGGAGACTACTCTCTCCCGGCGATAGATACAGTAGAAGTCCCGGCTCAGCCGTAATCCGCTTACGACGACCTGCCGGACCAGACCAAGAGCCAGGTCCTTTTGAATTGCCAAGTTCGATACGAAGGCAATACCGGCGCCGGCGGCTACTGCCGAGACCACCGCTTGAGTGGTCCCCAGGATTAGATTGGGTACCAGCTTCCTGAGGTCGAGTCCGGCCCGGGCCAGGTGACTTTCCAGGCTGCGCTGTGTACCCGAGGTGCTCTCACGGAAGATGAGCGACTCACCTTCCAGCTCCGTGGGTAATACCTCGCTTCGTTGGGCGAATGGATGTTCCGGGAAAACAATGAGGACAATCTCGTCATCGGCAACCTTGAATGACGTGAGGTCCTCGCCCTCCGGTGGCACACCACAGAATCCCACCTCGTAGAGATTATCGCGTACACCGCTGATGACCGTAAGGGAATCGGAGACGTCCACCTGAATTCTTACCGCCGGGTGCATCCGCTTGAATTTCGACAGGAGAGGAGGCAGCAGAGACTCACCCGGGATAGTGCTCGCGGTGACAAGAAGGTCGCCGGAGACCTCCTCGCGCATCTGTTCCAGGTCATGCTGGAGGCGCTTACGCTCCGCCTCAATAGATTCGGCGAAACGAAGAAGGCGTTTGCCGGCGGTGGTCAGGGTAATCGCCCTCTGGGTGCGGTCAATCAGGCGTGTGCCGAGTTGCTGTTCCAGTTTCTGAATCTGGAAAGACACGGCCGGCTGGGTTATGGACAGTTTTTTGGCTACCTTGGAAAAACTGCCGAGCCTGACGACTTCTTGGAAGGTCTTGAGATGGTCTAAATTCATTTTAATTCAATTATATAAGTAATATTTATCTTGCACCAAAAATATACTTATGTTATAATCTCCTAGACTATTTTATGGCATTGACGTCAAATCATCAAGGGTAGAGCGGGAGAGACTCGCAAGCTGAAAAGAGGTGAAGTATGCCATTTAAAGTAATTTTAATACAATCAGAGGTACTGGGTAGAGGTGATGAAGAACTTGGTATGTTACTCATGGCAAATTTTTTACGCTTACTCGGAGAAAGCCAGGACAAACCTGGTACCCTGATATTCTGGAATTCGGGGGTGCGCCTGTTGTGCGAAGGCTCCTATGCCTTGGCACATCTTAAACAGCTTGAAGGGCAGGGAGTCGAGATATTAGCCTGCACTACCTGCCTTGAATATTTTGACATGATGGATAAGTTGAAGGCGGGCAAGCCAACAACAATGATAAAATCGATTCAGTCGATGCTCAGTTCAGACATAGTTTGTTTATAAACAAGGGCCATTTTCACTTCACACCTAGACTGGCGCTCTCAATGATTGAGTAGTAGAATATCCGTAGAAAGGTACGTAGAATGGCTGACGCAAAAAAGCTGCGCCTTACCGAGACCGTTCATGGTGCGGGTTGAGCTTGTAAGATAGGTCCGGGTGACCTTGCCCAGGCGCTGGCCGGTTTACCGCTCATCTCCGACCCTAACTTGATTGCGGGCATGGAGAGAGCCGAGGATGCCGGCGTCTATAAGCTGACGGAGGAGATGGCTATCATTCAGACTCTTGATTTCTTCACGCCGATAGTCGATGACCCATACAGCTTCGGCCAGATTGCCGCCGCCAACGCGCTGAGTGATGTCTATGCCATGGGCGGCCAGCCCCTGACGGCGATGAACATTGTCTGCTTCCCGCAGAAGACCATGGATATGTCAATACTGACGGAGATCCTGCAGGGGGGGGTGGACAAGATGCACGAGGCCGGGGTAGTACTGGTCGGTGGGCATAGCGTGGAAGACGAGGAGCTGAAGTACGGGCTCTCGGTCACCGGTACCGTCCACCCGGCCAGGGTAATCCTCAATAACGGCGCCAGGGCGGGCGACCGTTTGATTATGACCAAGCCGCTGGGCACGGGGATAATAAGCACGGCAATTAAGGGTAATATGGCCGGTGAAGGAGCGGTAGCCGAAATCGTAAAGTCGATGTCGACCCTGAATCGGAAGGCGTCGGAGCTGATGCAGGTGGTCGGCGTGAGTGCCTGTACGGATATTACCGGCTTCGGCCTTCTCGGTCATGCCGCCGAGATGGTTGAGGGGACCAATATCGGCATGGTGATAAACTCGGCAATCGTCCCCTTCTTCCCTGAGGCTAGGGAGCTGGCCGAGATGGGCATGATTCCCGGCGGACTGCACCGCAACCGCGATTTTCGTAAAAACATGATTGATATTGATAGGGAGGTCCCTCAATACCTGGCGGATATACTCTTTGACCCCCAGACCTCCGGCGGGCTGTTGATATCCGTGCCCGAAGAAAAAACGGCGAGCCTGCTTGAGAAGCTGCATAAAGAAGGTATCACTGGGGCGGCTGTCATCGGGGAGGTGGTGGCTGAGCCGAAGGGCAGGATTATTGTAAGGTAAGCGCCCTACGCGGACAAAAATCCCCCGTTTGACAGAATTTACATAATTACCTTAGAGTATTTTTAGAGATACATCATGAGGTTCTAAAGTTGCGGGCTATCAGGGACTTATTGAATATCACCAGGGCCAGGGACAGGACGAGGGCGGCGATTTGCTCTGTCATAAAGTCGCGCCGTATTATGGAGTTTTTCTATCATGGCGGCTATCGTAGGGTGGAGCCTTTCTGCCTGGGATTGGTTATGTCCGGCGAAGCTGATAATGAGTCGCTCCTTTGTTATCAAATCGGCGGGTATAGTGAACTGCGCGAGGTCGTCGGCTGGAAACTCTATCGTGCCTCGGAAATGGAGGACATTGAAATTTTTCGTGAGCAGTTTGGCGGCGATAGACCCGGGTATGACCCGGATAGTGTAGACATGGTGACCATATATTGCTGCGTTACTCCAGAGACGGATGCCGAGGTCAGAGGGAGAGAAACGCTGAAGGTAGAGCCGTTGTCAGGTTATGAAAAGTCCCAGAAGCCTGTGACCAGAATGTTAACTCACAACGAACTGATGAGAAGGTTCCGTTTTACGCACCCCATCCCCATCCCGGAACTGTATACTTATATATTCTCCGGCCCCTGGCTTAAACCCCTACCAGGACGCACAGAATCCAAAATTACGCCCTTGATGCGGGTATTTGACCGATTCCACCTTTGGGCAAGGCAAGCGGGCTGATTCTCCATGTTTCAGCCCGCATAATGCGCTATCAAATTTCAACCCATGTATGTTCGCGTATATACTTATTGGCGCAACTGCGCGGTTACTCTCTTAAGCAGTTCCTGGTCGTCCTTGACGCCTCGTACATCAAGTTCGGTCTTTCGGAAAGCCCGCACCATGGCCTCAATGAGCTTGGTCTTGCTGAGTTTCTTACCTCCGCTGAATTTAGCTGTTGAGGCCAGGTTTTCCAGATAGGCATCTTCTTCGTGGTTCAGGAAGACGGACAGCTTAATCATAGCCGACCTGGGTGTCTCGGGCGGCGGGGCGGTTTGCCTCGGTTCTGGCGGCGCTACTGGCGGGTTGCTGCCGGTGAGGCGATCCAAAGCAGTTCCGTAGGCAATCTCCTCGGTAATTCTAGCTCTTTTCATGCAGCACCTCTTCTGTGAATAATCTATAGGCTTCAGCCCCATCAGACCTGGGGGCATAGGTAAGGATGGACATCCCGGCTGCCGGGGCCTCCTTGAAGCGAACACTGGTGGGGATCGTTGTTTCAAACACTCTTATTCTGTCACCGAAGGCTCTCTTGGTAACTTCGATGACCTCCCGGCTGTGCAGAGTGCGGGCGTTGGTCATGGTGAACAATATGCCTAAAATCTCCAGAGCCGGATTAATTCTTTCTTGTACGCGGATGATTGTGGAAAGTAACAGTGCCAGCCCTTTCATAGCCAGGAAATCGGCCTGTAAAGGTATAAGGACACTATCGGCGGCGGATAGGGCGTTGATGGTCATGAGGCTCAGGCTCGGCAAGCAGTCTACGAGGATGAAATCATAAGCTTTACGTACCGGCTGGAGCATCTCCTTCAACATCAGTTCGCGGGTGAGCGCGTTCACAAGGTCGAGCTGTGCCTGGGATAGTTCGATATTAGCCGGAACGAGGTCAATGCCGGGATTGCTGGTCGGTAGGGTAACGTCACGGATTGAGCGACTGCCATTATTCCTAATGGTGCTCGTCAGGACATCATAGCACGTCAGCTTCAGATTGTCCGGAGTGAATCCAAAGCTGATGGTGAGGCTGGCCTGCGGGTCCCAGTCAACGAGAAGTACCCGTTTGTTGTGCTCACTCAAGCCTTGAGCTAGGGCGGCGGCGGTGGTTGTCTTGCCAACGCCGCCTTTCTGGTTGGCAATGCAGATAACAGACATGGCACAGACTCTCTATCTACGGGCAATTATACCGTAATTGCGCAAATGCGTCAATGCTCGGTTGCGTAGGTGCGCTTATTTTTATTTGCATTTGGTTGATGGCTTAGCCTCACCCCTGACCCCTCTCCAGCCAGGGATATCTTAGCAGATCCGAGTTCCTATTGGCTGGAGAGGGGAG